>PLMM01000336.1 GCA_003142495.1 Gemmatimonadota bacterium
ATCGAAGACGGCTTCTACTACGACTTCGAGGTCGCCGAGCCGTTCACACCGGAAGATTTGACGAAGATCGAGAATGAGATGCGCCGCGCCGCGAACGAGAAGCTTCCGTTCGTGCGCGAGGAGGTCGATCGCAAGGGGGCGCAGGCCAAGTTCGTTGACGATCCGCTCAAGCTCGAGCGCCTCTCCGAGCTCGGCGAGGACGAAGTCATCTCGACGTACACTGACGGACCGTTCATCGATCTCTGCCGCGGCCCGCACGTGCCCGACACATCGCGCATCAAGCACTTCAAGCTGATGCACACGGCCGGCGCGTACTGGCGCGGCGATGAGCATCGCCAGATGCTGCAGCGCATCTATGGCACCGCGTGGTGGAACAAGGAGGATCTCGCCGCCTATCTGCATCGCATCGAGGAAGCCAAGCGCCGCGATCATCGCACGCTCGGCCGCGAGCTCGATCTCTTCTCCACCGATCCACGCGTGGGCGCCGGACTCATTCTCTGGCATCCGAACGGCGGGGTGATCCGGCGCGAGATCGAGGATTTCGAGCGCGAGCTGATCATGCGCCACGGCTACGACATCGTCTACTCGCCGCACATCGTCAACGAGAAGCTCTTCGAGATCTCCGGGCATCTCCAGACGTTCAAGGAAAACATGTTCGGGCCGATCGAGGTCGAGGGACAGTTCTATCGTCCCAAGCCGATGAACTGCCCTGGGCACATCGTCATCTACCAGTCGCGGCAGCGCTCGTATCGCGATTTGCCGATTCGCTACGCCGAGTTCGGGACGGTGTATCGCTACGAGCGGAGCGGCGTGCTGCACGGAATGCTGCGCGTGCGCGGCTTCACGCAGGATGACGCGCACGTCTTCTGCACCCCGGAGCAGGTGCCGGTGGAGATCGAGCGGCTGCTCGACCTCGTGCACGAGATGCTGGCGGTGTTCGGCTATCCGTACACCATCGAGTTGGCGACGCGCCCCGAGAATGGACTCGGAACGGTCGAGACGTGGGATCGCGCGGTCAAGACGCTCTCCGATGTGCTGAACGCGCGCGGCCAAGCGTTCACGATCGACGAGGGCGGAGGCGCGTTCTACGGTCCGAAGCTCGACTTCAAGCTCATCGATGCGATCGGCCGCAAGTGGCAGGGGCCGACGGTGCAGCTCGACTTCAACTTGCCCGAGCGCTTTCAGCTCGAGTACATCGGCTCCGACAACGCGCAGCATCGCCCCGTGATGCTGCATCGCGTGCTCGTCGGCTCGATGGAGCGCTTCGTGGGTGGGCTCATCGAGCACTATGCCGGCGCCTTTCCGCTCTGGCTCGCGCCCGAGCAGATCTCGGTCATCCCGATAACGCCCGACGTCGGCGTCGCGGCGGCGGAGCTCGCGCACAAGCTCGAGGCGGCGGGGATTCGCGCGGGGTATGACGCCGAGAATCGCGAGGACTATCGCGAGCGCATCAAGACCGCGTCGAAGATGAAGGTGCCGTACATGGCGATCATCGGAAAGCGCGAGGCGGACGCGGGGATGGTGGCGCTGCGCTTCCGCGGCTCGGAGAAGAAGCAGGAGATAATTTCGGTCGACGCGCTCGTCGAGCGGTTGAGGGCCGAGATCGCGACGCGCGCGCTGCACCCCGCCGGCGCACTACAACCGCCGGAGACCGGGCTATAGCTTTCGGGGCGGCCGGCATTCGCCGGCCCGTCTCACCAGCTCGCGGAACTCTGAATGGAAGGCTCGGACCGCACCCCGGTAATCGTTTCGGCTGCCCGCACGCCCGTCGGCCGTTTTCTTGGCGGGCTTGGTACCCTTCGCGCACCGGAGCTCGGCGCCGTCGCGATTCGTGCCGCGATCGCGCGCGCGGGCATCGACATCAATGCGCTCGACGATGTGATTCTCGGGAACGTGATCCAGGGCGGGGTGGGGCAGGCGCCTGCGCGCCAGGCCGCGATCGCCGCCGGAATCCCGGGAACGGTGCCGGCGCTCACGGTGAACATGGTGTGCGGCTCGGGACTCAAGGCCGTGATGCTCGCGGCGCAGAGCATTCGCGCCGGCGATGTGAGCGCGGTGGTCGCGGGCGGAATGGAGTCGATGTCCAACGCGCCCTTCTACGCGTACGGCTTGCGCAACGGCGTGAAGTTCGGCAATCAGACGCTGGTCGATGGGCTCATCAAGGATGGGCTCTGGTGCTCCTTCTGCGACGTGCACATGGGTGGCCACGCGGAGTACACGGCGAAGAAGGCGGGGATCACGCGCCAGATGCAGGATGAGTTCGCGCTCGACTCACATCGCAAGGCGATCGCCGCGATGGATGCGGGGCGCTTCAGCGATGAGATCGCGCCGGTCGAGATTCCCGGCAAGAAGGGACCGACGGTGATCAGCACGGACGAGTCGCCGCGGCGAGACACGTCGCTCGAGCAGCTCGCGAAGCTGCGCCCCGCGTTCCCGAACGATGCGCCGAAGGACATGTCGCCGAGCGAGCTGACGGTGACGGCTGGGAATGCGCCGGGGCTCAACGATGGCGGCGCGGCGCTGGTCGTGACGAGCAAGGGCTTCGCGAATGCGCACGGCCTCAAGGTGCTCGCGAAGATCACGGGCTACGCGACGGGCGGCGGCGAGCCGCGCGATCTGTTCTTCGCGCCCATCATCGCCGTGCAGAACCTGATGAAGCAGACGAACACGAAGATCAGCGACTACGATCTCATCGAGGCGAACGAGGCGTTCGCGTCGCAGGCGCTCGCGGACGGCGCGGCGCTCGGCTGGGACTGGAATCGCGTCAACGTGAATGGCGGCGCGATCGCGATCGGGCATCCGATCGGCGCGAGCGGCGCGCGTGTGCTGACTACCCTGTTGTATGCCATGCGGGATCGCGATGCCCACACGGGGCTCGCGACACTTTGTCTGGGCGGCGGAAACGCTGTCGCATTGAGCGTGGAGAGAATGTCATGACCAGTCTGACCTCCGTCATCGCGCGCGATCGTCAGCTCAGCGTGGTCGGCGTGATCGGCTTCGCGGCCACGATGGCGCTCGCCGCACAGATCGCGATTCCGATTCCGGGCACGCCGGTGCCGTTCACGCTGCAGCCGCTCGCGGTGGTGCTCGCGGGGATGATGCTCGGCCCCGCGGCTGGCGCGGCGAGCATGGTGCTCTATCTGCTCGCGGGCGCGGTGGGGCTGCCGGTGTTCTCGCCGATCGGCGCTCCGGGAATTCTGCGCCTCCTCGGGCCGACGGGCGGCTATCTGCTCGCGGCGCCGGCGGCGGCGGCGATCGCGGGGCTCGTGGCGCGCCGCGCGCCGGCATTTGGCGGTCGGCTGCTCGCGGCGTTCCTCGGCATCGCGACGCTCTACCTTGGCGGCGTCGCGCAGCTCGAGTTGCTCACTGGAAGTCTCGAGCGCGCGGCGGCGATGGGAAGCGCACCGTTCATTTTCGCGGATCTCGGCAAGGTCGTGGTCGCGGCGATCGTCTCTCAGCCCCGTGCGCCGCGCGCCCTCACTTGACCGTTCGCCGAATCTTCTTTGCGTCGGATGGGAAGGCGCGCGCTGGGTGGCGCGTGCTGCTCTTTGTCGGCATGCTGCTGATCTTCGTCACGGCGTCGTCACTTGTTCTGTATTA
>PLMM01000310.1 GCA_003142495.1 Gemmatimonadota bacterium
GACAGCAAGGAGATCGCCTTCCTTCAGGGTGGTCCCGACAGCCTCCTTTACTTCGCGTTGCAACGACTCGCCGTCGTTCCCGCCGCCGGCGGTCCGGTGCGAGTAGTCAGCAGCTCCCTCGACCGCAGCTTCGTCAATCCCGCCTGGTCCGGCGACGGTAAGTGGATCTACGCGGAGCTCGAAGACGATGGCTCCGTCATCCTTGCCCGCGTACCGCGCGAGGGCGGCGCAGTGGAGCGCGTGCTCGAAGGGCGGCGCGTGATCGGCACCGTGACGAGCGCGGGCTCGCATGTCGCGATCGTGCAGAGCACCGTCACGCACCCCGACGAGCTCTTTGCAATCGACGGTGACTCCGCGCGCCAGCTCACCGATGCCAACGCGTGGCTTCGCGAGATCGAGCTCGCCGAGCAGGAGCCAATCAGCACGAAGAGCAAGGATGGCACGGTCGTCCGTGGCTTCCTCATGCGCCCCGTTGGCTACAAATCCGGCGAGCGCGTGCCAGCGATCCTGCGGCTGCACGGCGGACCGGTCTCCGAATGGGAGAACAGCTTCGAGCTCTCGTGGCAGCTGCTCGCCGCGCACGGCTTCGCTGTGGTCGGGATGAATCCGCGCGGCAGCTCAGGCCGCGGCTTCGCGTGGGCGAAGGCGATCTACGCGCACTGGGGAGAAAAGGATGTGCAGGATGTGCTCTCCGGCGCGGACTACGCCGTAGCGCACGGAGTGGCAGACCCGAATCGGCTCGGCGTTGGCGGATGGAGCTACGGTGGAGAGCTCACTGACTACGTGATCGCGAGCGACACGCGCTTCAAGGCGGCGATCGCAGGCGCCGGCATCGGCAACGTGCTCGCCGGCTTTGGCACCGATCAGTACGTGCGCGAGTACACGAACGAGCTAGGCTTGCCGTGGAAGCACCTCGACGCGTGGCTTCGCGTGTCGTACCCATTTCTGCACGCCGACCGCATCGTCACACCAACGCTCTTCATGGCCGGCGATCAGGACTACAACGTGCCGCTGCAAAACTCCGAGCAGATGTACCAGGCGCTGCGCGCGACCGGAGTCGAAAGCCAGCTCGTGATCTACCCGGGCCAATTCCACGGCCTCACGCGACCGAGCTTTTTAGCGGATCGAATGACACGCTACATCGAGTGGTACGGCAGGCATCTGGGCGTGCACTAGCTTGCTACGTCGCTGGAATAAAAGCGAGAAGGTGCACACAAAAAAGCGGACGTGAACGGACAAAACCGGACCCCTCCTGGTCGCGAGAAATTTTTACTCGCCAGCGGCGCGATCCGTTTTTTTGTCCGTCCCAGTCCGTTCTTGTGGTCGTTCAAAAAGACGTGCGATTCCCTCTCGACCGACTACATCGGATCGATAAAGATCGTGGAGTAGTTCTTCCCCGTCTGCACCTGCAGCTTCACGTACATCATCGCGTGCGCCGCATCGAAGAAGTAGACGTTGCCCGTGCTCGCATCGAGATCCGGGAGCGACGCCGCCGCAGCCAGCGGATGATTCGAGTCGTAGTCACGCCACACCTTCACGCTCGGATTGCTCCACGGAAATCCGACGCGCGCATTGTCGCCCGGCGACGCGTCGCGCCAATACAGCCTCGGCTTACTCGGCACCAGCGCCGGCTGAAGAGTGTACCTGCGGCCGCTCAGCAGCGACATGTTGATCGACGTGAGCGAGCCGCCGCTCCCCGCCATGTTCCCCGACACGTTGTCGTCGCGCACGATCACCATCGGCGCGATGTTCTCCGCCGTCGACGCGCCGGTGTTGAGCGAGAAGAGTCCGTACGCGCCGTGACACACGTACGCGTTCCACTCCACGCGGCTCGTGCACCCATTGTCGAGCAGAATAGGCATGTTCGTCACCACGTGCGCGCCGCTCGAGCCGGTGACGCTGCCGTCGGCATCGAGGAACACCGCAGCCTTGTCGCCATCCTTGTCCGCGTGCGGATCCTCGAGATAGACGTGGTTCGCGTTCTGGAAGGTCGCGTTGTCCGTGAAGTTCTGCGTGTTGATGCTGAAGGCGTTGTTCCTGTTGTAGCCGTACGCACTCGCAGGGCGCGTCGCGTTCGATGCGAAGTTCACGAACTGTACGCGCTCCGCGCCCACGCGACCATCGTAGAACTCGTAGCCGCGAATCGGATATGTTCCGAGCGTGGTCGCGTTGTTGCCGCTCTCGCCGATGATGACGGCGTCCTGCAAGAAGGTCTCGTTCGCCGCGAACGTCGCGCCGATGTCGTTGTCCGCGAGCAGCGCGTGCGTCAATCGCAGATTCGCGCCGCGCATCCACGCGCCGCGGCCGCGATTCTTGTACGCCGTATAGTGATCGAACGCCGTCACCGAAATCGCCGAGCTTCCGTTCGTCGGATCCACGCGCGGATCGTAGTACNNCCGACGCGCGGATCGTAGTACGTCGTGCCCACCGTGCCATCCGGATTCGGACCGTCATCGATGTTCATCCCGGTCGAGCGATTCGAATGGGCGACGTTGTTCGAGAAGCTCGTGAACGGCGTCCGTCGCGGCCACACGGCGTCAGTCGCCGAAAGTCCATTCGGATGCAGCGGAAGCGCGATCCAGAAGCCCACACCCATCGAGCCGGCGGCCACGTCGCCCGTATACGTGTTGTCGGGGTTCGTGATCCAGAACGTCGCCGGACGTTTGTCCGACGCCAGCACTTCCTGCCCGGCCACCGGCGTCACCGCGAGGATGCCGAGGTTGTTCGTGATCGTGTTGCCGTGCTCGATGCCGTCCTCGAGAAAGTAGCCGTGCCCAAGGTGGTTGTAGCAGATGTTGCCCGAGACCAGCGCCATGTTCGTTCCATGCACGGTGACACAGCGATTGAACGTCCTCCAGATGCTGCTGTTCCGGATGTATTGCCCGGTGACGTCGCCCGCGACGTGCCAATGGAACGGATAGCGCGCGAGCTTCGACTTCTGCCCCATCTGATACAGCTCGACACCTTCCACGTGCGCGATGCCGCCCTGGAAAACAATGATGTGCCCGCAGTAGCCGTTCGTTACGCACTCGTCGTTGCCGCGAATCGTGATGTTGCGCGACAAAAGCCCGATCTCGGCGCGCTCATCGAGCGACGCGCCGCCGATCGTCTGCATCACTCCCCAGTGCGCGTACTTGAGCGGCGTCGTCACCGTCACCTGCGACGATGCCACCGCCTGCACGACGAGCGGCTCGGCCTGCGCCGGATCGAAGTCCGTTGACGCGACCACGATGTTGTCTCCCGCCCTCCAGTCGACCCCGCGCTCGAGCATCAGCTGCGTCGCGCCCTTCGGCGCCGACGCGGAGAGATGCGTCCACACGACGCGCGGTGCGCCGTGCAGCTCGAGCGTCGCACCCGGGCTCACAGACAGCGCCTTGCTCGAGAGCCCGAGCGTGCCCTCGTTCGAGTCGTCGCCCGTGAGCGTGATCGTCGCCCGGTGCGTGTACGGCCTGGCCTCCGTCCCGATCTGCAGCGCACCCTTTACCTGGATGTAGTTCGCCGAGAGAGCGAGGTCGGTGTCCGCGAAGGTCAGCGAGCCGAGAATCGCGAGGCTCTTGAGCGCAGGCGGCGTGATGTCGAGAGTCATCGTGGTGCCCGCGGCGATGACCACGTCCTGATTCGCGACCGGCACCGCCTTCGACGGCCAGCTATTCGGATCCGACCACTTGAGCGACGCTGGCGGTGGCGGCGTCACGGGACCCGTCGGAATCGAAGTGTCCGCGCTGCAGGATCCGAAGATCGCAATCGGAAGCGCGACGGCGACAGCGATGCGCGCCAGAGATTTCAGCGGAGGCATGGGCGTCCTCAATCTGATGATGAGCCGCGATGCGAGCGCGACGGGGGCAAGGGCCCAAAGATCGGAGCGCCTGCTGAGCGCGCCATAGCCGACCCATTGCGTGGCACCTACGCCCCGCAATTTCGGTCATTTTGGAATGGCGGATCGCAACACAACGTGCCGGTGTTGAATGATCGAGGACGGCATCAGCTTTCATTGACGCTGGTCGCGCCCCCTAGGGCGCGATCAACCTCGATTCACATGTCGAGTTCGGCGCGTCGATTGCATAGATCAATTGCGATGATTCCCACTATTCAGAACACCCGTGCGCGATCGCTGGCGCAGTCCGCCGGCCTGCTCCTTTGCATGACCGTCGGCGCCTGCGCGCACCCAGCGCTACCCCCCGACCCCGCGATCGCCATAGCCGACAGCGCGCGCGCCGCACAGCTTGCGTTCGCCGACTCCGCGCAACGAGCCGACAGCACGCGCATCGTCGACAGCGTCGCCGCAGCCGGTGAGATCGCCGCCGAGGCGCGCGCGCACGCTATTCACTTCGACTCCGAAGCCGACAGTATCGACTTCGAGAACAATCGCACGCTCGCAGCCGAGGCGTCGGGCTATCGCGTGATCGTCTCGCTCTTCGACCGCCACCTCTGGGTCGTCAACGGCACCGACACGCTTCGCTCGGCCCCCGCCGCCGTCGCGATGGACTCGACGCTCGCGTACGCGGGTCACTCGTGGAAGTTCGACACGCCACGCGGCAAGCGCACCATTCACGGCAAGTCCGAGAATCCGCTCTGGATTCCGCCCGATTGGCACTACGCCGAAGTGGCAAAGGAGAATCATCTCGCACTCGCGCGCTTGCCTCTCAAGGGCGTCGTGAA
>PLMM01000169.1 GCA_003142495.1 Gemmatimonadota bacterium
GCAGCTGATAGCCCGTGATCACCAGAAAGAAGGCGGTCACGTAGTGGCTGAAACAGTACTCGCAGGTGAAGAGGTAGAAAAACTTCCGGGAATACAGTCGTCGACTCGCCTTGCTCCGCGAAGCGCACCAGTCGCGCGGCTCGCGAAACACCTCTTCATGCGTGACGGTCCACGCGATGCAGGCGATCGGGATTGGCAGCAAAAACAACATCAATAGCTGTCGCTCGAGTGTCATGGATTCCGCGATCGTTTTGCGCTGATTTAGGACTGGGAGCGATCGCAGAGTGCGCACGTCGCTACGCAGCACAGGTGAGCACGTACCGTGCCGTCTGTATCGTACGATACGCTAGTCCGCGAACGCTGATGCGATCGCTGCCGCCGATGGATCCCGTGAGCGCCGAGCTGTACGACTTGAGCGACAGTGCGCGCCTTCGATCGGCCACCGCCGCGACATTCCACGTGGAGCGCGACACGGTGATGCACGCGCTCTGCTACGACTGGGTGCGCCCGAGGCAGCCCGCATCTGCCGAATTACCTCGCTAGCGCTGGGCCGCTCTCGCGAAAGCGGAAGCGCTGCCTGAGCGCGCGCTCCCCGATCGCGGAGAACAGCACCACGCGCGTCCCTTTCACTCGCGCGGCCCAGCGCAGAGCGAAGAAGCGCTCGAGCAATTCGGCGCCGAGCGCGCCGGCCAAGTGCGGGCGTCGCACGCTCCAGTCGAGGCACGCGAGGCACAGCGGGCGCCGGCGATTCTCGAGCGCCGCGAGATCGACGCCGAACTCCTCGGCGAAGCGCTCGCCCTTGTCAGTGAGCGTGAGCTCGCGCCCATCGCCGCGTACGCATCCTTGCTGCCGCAGGCTGTCGTGCACGAGCACGCCGAGGTCGCCGGCGAGGTGATCGTAGCACACGCGTGCCTTGCGCATTGCGATGTCCGTTGGTCCGGTGTCGACGTGCACCACGCCGAGTCTGTGCGCGAGCCCGACGAGAGTCTCGATCACCGTACCAACATCGTGGTTCGCAAGACGAAAGTACCGGTGCCGCCCAACCTGCTCGACCACGACGAGCTTCGCGTCGACGAGCTTCGACAGATGTGAGCTCGTCGTCTGCTTGGAGACGCCCGCCGCGCGCGAGAGCTCCGTTGCGGTGAGCGCGCGCCCCGTCATCATCGCCATGAGGATCGTGGCGCGCGCGTGATCGCCGATCAGCTTCGCAATCGAGGCGATGTCCGGAGTGTCGTGCATAGTTCCATGGTAGTCGAACCATTCACGACGGGCAAGACGGTACTGTGGGAGCCACCCCATCGCCAACGCCCATCCGGAGCTCGCCCGTGTCCATCACCGTCTTCATCCGCTATCAGCTCGACCCCTTTCAGCGCGACGCCTTCGAGCAGTACGCCAATGCGTGGGCGAAGGTCATCCCGCGTTGCGGCGGTGATCTCATCGGCTACTTTCTCCCGCAAGAAGGGACAAACGACATCGCGTTCGCGCTCATCTCCTTCGAATCACTGGCCGCCTACGAGAGCTATCGCAAGCGACTCCGCGCCGATCCCGACGCGAAGGCGAACTTCGACTTCGCACAGGCGAAGCGCTGCATCCTGCGCGAGGAGCGTACCTTTCTCGAGGGCGTGCCGAGCACGATGCATCAACACACGGGTTAAATGACGAAAGTACTGCTGCTCCCGGGGCTCTACGACTCGGGCCCCGAGCACTGGCAGTCGTATTGGGAGCGCGAAGTTCCGGGCGCCATCCGCATCGTCCAGCGCGACTGGGACGCTCCCGCGCGCGAGGAGTGGGTCGAGACACTCGAGGATGCGGTTGCCGAGCACGGGTCGGACGTCGTGCTGGTGGGGCACAGCACAGCCTGCGCGCTGGTGGCCTTCTGGGCCGCGACGTCCGCGCGCACGGTGCGCGGCGCGCTGCTCGTGGGGCCGAGCGACACCGCGGCTCCCAGCTATCCCGCTGGGCCAATCGGATGGGCACCGATGCCGATGGTGCGCCTCTACTTTCCGAGCATCGTCGTCGCGAGCACGAATGACGAGTACGTCACCCTCGAGCGCGCGGGCGAGTTTGCGAAGGCGTGGGGGAGTCGCCTCGTCGACATCGGCGACGCCGGGCACATCAACGGCGCGAGCGGGCTCGGAAATTGGCCTCGCGGAAAGCGACTGCTCACCGAGCTCACGGGCACGCCCACTCCGTAGGCGCTCGAGAAAGCGCGAAGCGTTGGTGATGAACTCGCTTCGCCATCAAGAACGACACGAAGACTTCTTTGTATCTCGAAGCGCGAGGGCCGCATGCCTCGCGCTTCTCCAGTTTGCCGCACTTTCCTGGGCAACGTGGCTCGCTCGTTGCTTGATCGAAGGGAGTCACGCAGGTGCTCGCCCCACGACTGCGCGTGTCATCACACTCAGGCTCGTGGAGGGCCCATGCAAATCCGAAACTCGATCTACTTCCTCACCGCGGTCACAATGGTCTCCACAGTGGCCGCGTGCGGCGGCAATCACGCGCGACACGAGAACGGCTACACCACCACCGCCGTCGTCGAATGGGATTCGGGCCCGCTCGACGCGAACTACCGGCGCGAGCACGATGCGTTGGAATCGCGTCACCGCGACGAGATGTCGCATGCGCGTGCCGACGAAGCGGCGAATGCGCGCGACGCGCGGCAGGCGTCGGAGACGCGCGATCTCGAGGATCGCTATCGGCGCGGCAAGGAAGGTCACATGAAGGACTTGCCGCCGTCGAATCACAATGGGGATCACCAGTAGGCGCTCGGAGTCGTCACGAGGGGCTGGGAACGAGACGACCTCGCATCGATGCTTCGATGCGAGGTCGTCGTCCATCAGGGAATCACACCGCTCAAGTCGCCGGAACTGCCCGTCCCCACAGCACCGGCTCGATGCGCGGGATCACGATCGTCCACGCGAGCACGCCGAGCAGCGACACGCCGATCGCGAGCCCGAATGCGCTGTAGAAGCTTCCCGTGCGATCGACCAGATAGCCCGTAATCGCCGGGCCGAAGATGCCCGCCGTATTTCCCACCGCGCCCTGAAAGCCGATCCACCGCCCAGCCGCTTTCGGTCCTGCGAGCAGTTGGCCCACCGCGTACAACGTGGTCGACGCGAGTCCGAAGGTGAAGCCGACGCCGAGCAGGCTCGCCTCGAGGAGGCGCGGGCCGCCGAGCAGCACGCCGAGCAGGCACACCGACGAAGCGATCTGACTCGTCACGAGCGTGGCGCGATAGACGCGGTGCGGAGTCTCGCCACTCTTGATCCAGCGATCGATTACGGTGCCTGTGACGTATGCGCCGAGCGCGTGCATCGCGTACGTGAGGCCACCGATCGTCGCCATGCGAGTGACCGAGTAGCCGCGAACCTCGACGAGATAGTACGGGAGCCAGCTGAGCACGAAGTAGAAGATGTAGTTCGCGCAGAAGTGGCCGAGACCGGCGCCGAGTGCGGCGCGTTGACGAAGGATTTCGAGAAACGATGGCGAGTCGCTCGCGCTCACGGCGTTGCGAGCCGGAAGCGTGCGCGCGGGGCCCGTGAGCCACGGGATCAGCCACAGGAGCGAGAGCGCGCCGAGCGAGATGAAGAGCACGCGCCAGCCGTAGCGCGCGAGGACGATACCGCCCACGAACGTTCCGAAGGCGGGGCCGAGCGCGAGCCCGATCGCGATGTCGCCGTTCGATCGCCCGCGCCGATCCACCGACACATTCTCCGCGAGAAGCTTCGAGCTGCACGGGAAGGACACGCTCTCGCCGAGCCCGAGGATGAGACGCAGGCAGAGCAGCGCGATGAAGCTGCTGACGAAACCGGTCGCGATCGTCGCTACGCACCAGAGCGCAAAGCCCGCCGCAATCACGCGCTGCACCGAGAAGCGCTCGGCGAGCCATCCCGCGCCGAGCTGACTCACGGCGTACGTCCAGTAGAACGACGAGAGCAGAATGCCGATCTGCGTTGCGGAGAGGTGCAGCTCCGTGGCGAGCACCGGCGCGGCGGTCGCGAGATTGCCGCGATCGACGAAGTTGATGAAGATCGCGGCCGCGAGGAGGAGCGAGAGCTTTCGTGCCGAGGTCGCGCCGTTCACGAGATGCTCGGCGGAGTCTCCGGAGGCTTCGGAGAGGCGGCACTCATTGAATGCGAGAACACGCCGCCGTCTTCCACCGCGCCGTTCACGTTGAGAATCGCCCACGTGACAACGGCGCCGCCTCTCGAGCTCAGGCCGTCGCCGTGGAACATGGAGCTCCAGAGACTGTGCTGCACACGATTGCTGCCGCCCGCGAGCACGACGCGCACGTGTACGAGGATCGGCGAGCGCGCGACGATCGTCTCGATGCGAAGAAGCCGCGCGAGGATCGTAAGCCCCGACGGGTCGACGTCGCTCTTCATCAGCTGCGTTTGCAGATCGTTGAAGCGCGCGTCGATGTGCGTGAGCTCGATGCTCAGCGAATCTGCATCAGCATCAGGAAGGTGCGTGTCGAAGAGGACGAGATCCGTGTCGTCCACGTCGCCGCCTTTGCGAGGAGTGGGCAGCTTGGGGTCGTGACCCAGGGGATGCGAGGGCTTCGGCGCGAGCGCCTTGATCGCCGCCGTGCGATTCCCCTTCACCCTCTCGAGCAGCGTGATCAGCGCGCCGTCCTTCGCGGAGGGTGTTGCGAACACGGCGAACTCCGGAACGATGACCTCTCTCGCCCTGTGCATTCGCAGTCGCGCGGCCAGCTCGAGCTCGAAGGCGAGCGTGTCGATCGAGATCGGAACGCCCTTGTAGTCGACGTCCTGCCGAAACAGGCTCACGAGCGTGAGCGCCGTCTGCACGCCGACCGTGACAGCCCCGACGACAGGATTGAGCGTCGAGGTGATGGCGACTATGCCGCGCGTGAACGACCTCGTTGCGAGAGTCGCCCGGGCGGAGGGAGCGGCCTCGGCGAGCAGCGCATAGTCCTTCGCAAGCTCCTCGAGGATCGCCTTCGTTGCGACGAGATTGCTCATGTCGGCGAGAAACTGCGTCCCCGCGATCACGACTTCTTTTTCTTTCGTTCGCTGGGAGATTCGCTGAGCGATCTTCTCGGCGACGACGCGCGCGGCGTCGTAGCTGAGTCGCTGCGCCTCGAACATGACCTTGTCGTCGATGGTCGTCTTGCCGTCGACGGGCTTGATCTCATCGGCCATGGGAGTACCTCGCGGCGGAGAGGACTGCTGCGGCACGCGCGCGCGCGACACATCGATATTCTATTCCCGCGAAAAAGGCGTCGCAAGCAGAGCGTGATTCTTTCGTAAACTAGAACCTGTACGACGCCCCGCTCCCCGTGTTGAACACCAGCACCTCCGCGTCGCGCGCCACCC
>PLMM01000137.1 GCA_003142495.1 Gemmatimonadota bacterium
GCGCGCCCGCGTCGAGGAGCTCGGGAAGCTCGTTCCCACATCCGTTAGCGCCTTCGCGACTCCAGCGCAGAGCCAGCCCACCGGCGCGATCACCTTCCTCGCCGGCGAAGCGGCGGAGCTGGCGCGCGCACTCGATCATCTCGTCAGCGCCCCCGACGACGACACGGCCCGCGCGCATCCGTCCGAGCGCGTGCGCGCGCTGCGCGGCGTCGCCGAGCTGAAGGACATCCCCGCCCTGGGCGAGGTTGTCGACGCGATCGAGAACACGCTCAAGACGCTCGAGCTCAGCTCCGTGCACGTCGCGAGCACCAAGCAGAAGACGCTGCTCACCGCCTCGGCCGCCGTGCTCCGGCGAATCGCGCGCGACATCGCGTCGCGCGGACGTGCGTCGGAAGACATTCCGGAGCTCGCGTCGTTCAAGAGCGCGCTCGCGGCTGTGTCGACGGACTCCGGACGCGGCGATCGCATCGTCCCGATCGCGCAGCTCTTTCACGATGATGAGGGCCCGCACATTCTCACGACCGCTCCGCAGCCGCCAACCAGCGCGGCCGAGCGCTTTCGTCTCGAGGTCGTGAGCCTGGCTGAGCATCTGCGCGGCGTCGTGGCGCAGGCGAGAGCAAATCGTGCGCCGGGACAACGCGAGAAAAATCAACGCGAGCTGCGCACCGCGCTGCGCGCGCTCGGCAGCGCCGCGAACTCGTTCGGAGAGAAGCAGGTCGCGCGCTTCTCGGCCGAATGGAGCGTACGCGTCGCGACGCTGAACGACGCGCAGATGGAGGCGCTCGATCGCGCGGCGGCACTGCTCGCGAATCCGGCGACGCGTCCGGAGGAAGTGGCGCGCGGGCTCGAGCGGCTCGCGGCGCCACGCACGCCGCAGCAGGGGATTCGGCACGTTCCCGCGGGATCGATGGGCGATGCCGACGTCGCCGCGATTCTGCGCACGCCGACGCCGATCAGCGCCATTCCCGTGACGCGCGTGACGGAGCCGGTGCGCGCCCCCGTCGTCGCGGCGCCCGTCGCACCATCGCCGAGCGCCGATGCCCCGCGCCAGTCGTCGTCGAAAACACCCACGGGCCGCCAGCTGCACGACTATCTGCAGAGCGGCATCGCCGGCTTCGGTGCGCTCGAGGCGACGCCGCTCAGTATCCCCGCGGTGATCCCCGACGAGGCGATCGTGCCGATCGAGTCGCTGCTGTACCGCGGCAAGGCCGCCCTCGCGCGCGCACGCGAGCTCAAGGCCGAGATGCTCGCCGAGCGCACGCCGTCGCGCGAGACGATCGAGGAGCTGTTCGACCTGCTCGACCTCGCGATCGCCGACTAGCTGTGCGCAAGAACTGGCGTAGTCTCTTCGGCGCTGTCGTCGGCGTCGCGTTTCTCGCGTGGGCGCTGCACGGCATCGCCTTCAACGAAGTCTGGCTGCACATCCGCAACGCGAATCCGTGGTATTTGCTCGGCGCGAGCATCGCGGGCACGCTCATCTTCCCGCTTCGCGCGCCGCGCTGGCGCATCATCCTCTCGCCGGTCGCGGAGAATCTGCCCTTCGGGATGCTGTGGCGCGCGATCGCGATCGGGATGATGGGGAACAACGTGCTCCCCGCGCGCGCGGGTGAGCTCGCGCGTGCATTCGCGCTCTCGCGTGAGACGAAGCGCGTTCCCTTCTCTGCCGCATTCGCGTCGCTCGCCGTCGATCGCATCTTCGACGCAACGTGCGTGCTGCTGCTCATGGCCGTCGCGACGCTCGACCCATCGCTGCCGCAGGGGCAGACGTTCGCGGGCTACTCGATCGCGAAGATCATTGGGAGCGGTGCGGCACTCGCGCTCGTCGCGATCTCGGGATTGTATCTGATCGTGTTCTTCACCGAACACGCGATTCTCGTGTGGGAGTGGATCGCGCGCAAGATCGCGCCGCACTACGAGGAGCGCGGGCGTCGCATCATCCTCGCGTTCGCGATGGGGCTCGCGGTGCTGCGCGATCCGGTGAAGTTCCTGTCGACGATGGCCTGGGCGATCGCGATGTGGCTCATGAACGCGCTCGCCTTCTGGCTCGGCTTCAAGGCCGTTGGCATCGAGGTGTCGTACAGCGCGGCGCTCATGCTGCAGGGGTTGATCGCGATCGGCGTCGCGGTACCGGCGCTGCCGGGCTTCTTCGGCGTGTTCGAGAAGTTCGCGCAGCTCGGGCTCGGGATCTACGGAATAGATCGCACACTCGCGACGAGCTGGGCGATCAGCTACCACATCCTGACCTTCCTGCCGATCACGATCATCGGCATCTACTACTTCGTCACCCTCGGCCTCAAGCTGAGCGACATGAACGCGACGCCGGAAGAGGCCGCAGAAGTGTCGGCTCCCGGATGAGCGCCAAGGTTGCGCGCGTCGCGGCGCAGGCGAAGCTCAACCTCGGGCTCCGCATTCTCGCCCGCGAGCGCGGCGGCTATCACTCGATCGAGACGCTCTTCGCGCGGATAGCGCTCGCCGATACGGTCACGATTCGACCGCGCGATGAGGAGGAGCGAGCGGTGGTGGTGCACGGCATCGAGGTCGGGCCGCAGGAGCAGAATCTCGCGTATCGCGCGGCCTGCGCGTACGGCGACGCGACTGGGTGGCCGCACGGCTTCGACATCCAGATCGAGAAGCGCATTCCCGTGGGCGGTGGGCTCGGCGGCGGGAGCGCGGATGCGGGCGCGGTGCTGCGCGGGCTCAATGCGCTCGCGCCGCGCCCGATCAGCGAGGCTGAACTGCTGCGCATCGCGATGACGATTGGCTCCGACGTTCCCTATCTCACGAGCACCGAGCCGTTCGCGCTCGCGTGGGGGCGCGGCGAGCGACTGCTCGCGCTCCCGGCGCTTCCCGAGCGCACGGCGGTGCTCGTCCTCCCCGATTTCACCGTCGCGACGGCGGATGCCTACGAGTGGATCGTCGCCTCTCGGCAAACGGACGTGCCGTCGCCGAGGCTGGTGTCGGTACCCGACCTCGCGACGTGGGACACGCTTAAGGAGCACGTCGTGAACGACTTCGAGGGTGTCGTGGCCGATCATCATCCGGAGATCCCAACGATCATCGGCCAGCTGCGGGAGTTCGGGGCGTCGATCGCGGGAATGAGCGGCTCGGGGTCGACGCTGTTCGGGATCCTGCCGCTGTTCGCGGACACGGCGGCGCTTACGAGCGCGCTCCCGGGAACGATCGTGCCGACGCGAACGGTGACTCGGGTGGCTGGAGTGGAGCTGGTGGAGTAGCGGTCCCGCACGGGAAGTAGTTGCGAACTGCAAACTGCGAACACGAATCAAACCAATGAGGACGAATCGAACCGTGCTGGGGCGGGCATTCGTCGCGCCAGTATTGAAAACGTTTGAATTGGAGCCGCGCCGACAGAAGCGAAAATCTTAGGCTCTACAAACCAAAAAAATGCATCTTTCAAGGTGCGCCTTCAGCCTGTCGCATCCACGGTTCGATTCGTCTTTATTGGGTTGATTCGTGCTCGTAGTGAGCAGTTACTCACCACGCGGATGTGGCCACCCTATTGAGCAACCCTCGCTGTGCCGGTAGCTTAGGGTGCTCTCGTGCCCCTTCGTCCAACGGCAGGACAGCGGCCTTTGGAGCCGCGAATGGTGGTTCGAATCCACCAGGGGCAATGGAATGGTGGGGCCGTTCCTCATTGACCTAACCTTCTCAATCTCTTACGTTTAACGGCTGCAATGGATGAGCTGAACGTTCCGCGGCGTGGCTTCAAACTTCTCGCCGGCACGGCGAATCCTGCGCTCGCGGAAGAGATAGCGGCGTGCCTGGGAGTCGAGCTCGGAAAGGTCACCATTTCGCGATTTTCGGACGGTGAGATTTTCGTGCGCATCGACGAGAACATTCGTGGACACGATGTGTTCATCGTGCAACCCACGAATCCACCCGCCGAGAACATCATGGAGCTGCTGTTGCTTCTCGACGCGGTGCGTCGGGCGTCTGCGGCGCGTGCCACGTGTGTGATGCCGTACTACGGCTATTCGCGGCAAGATCGTAAGGACCAGCCGCGAGTGGCGATCGGTGCGAAGCTGATGGCGAACTTGATCGTGACGGCCGGCGCCGACCGGGTGCTCGGGATCGACTTTCACCAGCATGCGCTGCAAGGATTTTTCGACATTCCGGTGGACCACCTGTATGCGGCGCCGGTGTTCGTTTCGCACTATCGCAAGAAGCAGCTGAAGGATCTCGTCGTCGTGGCACCGGACGTGGGGTCGGCGAAGATGGCGCGTGGATTCGCGAAGCGGCTCAACGGAACGTTCGCGATCATCGACAAGCGCCGTCCGCAGCCGAATGTCGCCGAGGTGTTGAACGTCGTTGGTGAGGTCGAAGGACGCGACTGCTTGATTCCCGACGACATGATCGACACGGCGGGAACGGTCACAGAGGCGGCGCGTGCACTGAAGGGGCTGGGCGCGAAGGACATCTACGTGTGCGCGACACACGCGTTGCTTTCGGGACCGGCGGCGGAGCGGCTGCGCAATGCTCCGATCAAGGAAGTGACGGTGACGGATACCGTCGCAATCCCTGAGGCACATCGCTTTCCGCAGCTGACGATTCTGTCGGTCGGTGAGCTGCTCGCGAAGGCGATTCGGTATACGCACAGCGACGAGTCGGTGAGCTCGCTGTTCGAGTAGGCGCGGCAAAGAGTTGGTTCAACTGTCAATTACGCTTTCGAGAGAATCGATATGGCAACCGAAGTCCTCATCGCGCATCCCCGCGCGGAAACCGGAAAGGGCGCTGCGCGAAAGCTGCGCGCCGCGAAGCAGGTTCCTGGCGTCGTGTACGGCCACAAGCGCGAGCCGCAGTCATTGGCGCTCGATGCGCGCGACCTGCAGAAGATGCTCGATCGCGTGAGTGCCGACACGACGGTGTTCGAGCTCAAGATCGACGGCGGCACGTCGCGCACGCTGATCCGCGACATTCAGCGTCACCCGTTCCGCCGCGAGATCCTGCACATCGATTTCCAGGAGCTGGTTGCCGGTGAGCTCGTGACCGTCGACATCCCGCTCGTGCTCGTCGGCACGCCGGTGGGTGTGCGCCTCTCGGGCGGCATGCTCGATCAGGTGCTGCGCACGATCAGCGTCAAAGTCGATCCGGGAAACATCCCGAATCACATCGATGTCGACGTGTCGAATCTCGATCTGCACCAGTCGATCCACGTACGCGACCTCACGCTGCCCCCCGGCGTCGAAGTGCTCGAGAACGAGGGCGAGACGATCTGCGTCGTCGCACCGCCGCGCGCCGAAGTCGAGGTTGTGGCACCGGTCGAGGGTGCGGAAGAGACTGCGGAGCCCGAAGTGATTCGCGCGAAGAAGGAAGAGGAAGACGCGGAGGCTGCGAAGAAGTAAGTCGGTGATGGCCGGCGCGTCGCTTCGTGCGACGCGTCGTGCATCGCTGATCGACGAGCGCACCGATGAAGCTCATTCTCGGGCTCGGCAATCCGGGCAAACAATACGAACGCACGCGGCACAACGTCGGCTGGTGGGTTCTCGATCACCTCGCCGACGTTTGGCATCTCGGAGGCTGGAAGTCCGAGGGGCAGGCGCAGGTTGCGCACGGGCTCGTGGGCAACGTGAAGGTGCGCCTCGTCAAGCCGCAGACGTTCATGAATCTGAGTGGCGCGGTGCTCGCGTCGCATCTGAAGCGGCCGTTCTGGTCGCCGAAGACGGATTTGCTCGTCGTCGTCGATGATGTCGCGCTGCCGGTGGGAACGTACCGGCTGCGGTCGCAGGGGAGCGCCGGCGGCCACAATGGGCTCAAGAGCGTCGAGCATTACGTGGGGCATCGCGACTATGCTCGCCTGCGCATAGGGATTCAGCCGGTGGATCCCGAACGCCGGATAGGCGATCTCGCGGACTACGTGCTCAGCCCATTTGGAAAGACGGAGCGCGAGGAGATTCTCGCGCTGATGCCGAGATTTACGGATGCCGCGGAGCTCTGGCTGCGCGAGGGCATCGTACCAGCCATGAACGCGCACAACGGGAATGCATGCTGAAGCTTGGAATCGTCGGACTGCCGAACGTCGGAAAATCGACGCTCTTCAATGCGCTCACGAGCGCGAAGGCGGAGGCGGCGAACTATCCGTTCTGCACCGTCGAGCCGAACGTCGGAATAGTCGAGGTGCCCGATGAGCGACTGAAGGGGCTCGCGGCAGTCGTGAATCCGAAGCGCGTGGTGCCGGCAGTGGTGGAGTTCGTCGACATCGCGGGGCTCGTGAAGGGCGCGGCGAGCGGCGAAGGACTCGGCAACAAGTTCCTCGCGAACATCCGCGAGACCGACGCGATCATCCATGTGGTGCGCTGCTTCGAGGATCCGGACGTGCTGCACGTGATGGGCGCGATCGACCCCGTGCGCGACCGCGAGGTGGTCGAGATCGAGCTTGCGCTCGCCGATCTCGCGACGGTGGAGAAGCGGCTCGACAAGGTGCGTCGCTCGGCGAAGTCGCACGACAAGGAGGCGCTCGCGGAGCTGCCGGCGATCGAGGCGGCGTACGAGGCGCTGGCGGCGGGACGCGGGCTGTGGGAGGCGAAGCTGACGGATGCGCAGCGCGCGGTGCTCGCGCCGCTCACGCTGCTCACGGCGAAGCCGGTGCTGTACGCGGCGAACGTGAGCGACGGGGAGCTGACGGGCGAAGAGGGCGCGCCGCTCAAGGCGCTGCGCGCGGCGGTGAAGAAGAGCGGCGAGCGCGCGCAGGTGGTGCCCTTCTCCGCGAAGATCGAGGCCGAGCTGGCGGAGTTGCCGAGCGAGGAGCGCGGGGATTTTCTGGAGTCGCTCGGACTGACGAGCGCGGGGCTCGATCGCTTGATTCGCGCGGGCTACGAGCTGCTCGGGCTTCGCACCTACTTCACTGCGGGCGAGCAGGAAGTGCGCGCGTGGACGATTCACACGGGGGACACGGCGCCCAAGGCGGCCGGCGTGATTCACACGGACTTCGAGCGTGGCTTCATCCGCGCGGAGACGATGTCCTTCGACGCGTTCGTGGGGATGGGCGGGTGGAAGGGCGGAAAGGAGAAGGGCGTCGTGCGAAGCGAGGGGAAGGAGTACGTGGTCGCGGATGGCGACGTGATGCTGTTCCGGTTTAACGTCTGACTATCGCGAAATCCGATTAATCCGCGCGACATCTCGAACCAGCTCTGCCTGTTAGCAAGCTCTTGCGGCGGGCGTACCGGACTGGCATAGTGTCGCGCTGCTACGAGCGTCAGGCCTCCGCGGCCCGCCATGGGGCGGCTACGATATCTCTAGTGGAGCGCCGAGCCTGACACCGGCGGGCAGAATCATTCCGATCACAATGCGTTTGCGCGGCCTATTGGGCGGGGCAGTCGTCACGGTCCTGGTGCTCGGCTGCGGAGGCGATTCGACTGCGCCCCCGACCCAATCCGGACTCCGGATCGATGCCGGTGCGAATGTCACCGATTC
>PLMM01000112.1 GCA_003142495.1 Gemmatimonadota bacterium
CTCGTCCACTTCCCACAGCGCGTCGCCGACATCGCGGATCGAATAGCGTCGCTTGTGAACGCGCCGCCCCTTCGTGAGCCGCCACATCACGCGACACAGACCAGCGCCGGCCTCCTCCTCGAGCTCGAGGCGCTCGATGCCGCTCCCGATCTTCACGGTGCGAAACCAGCGCTCCACCCCTTCGGGTGAGTGCACACGCCGGATGCGCTCGATGAGCTTCTTGCCCGGCAGATACCCCTGCTCTATCTCGACTGACGGCGCATCGAGCGTTTTCTCCGGGAGTCGTTCGAGGAGATACTTGCGCTCGATCTCGGTGCCGGCCGACGCGCTGCGCGTGATTTCGGCGGCGAAATCGCGGACTCGATTGAAGAACGAAGCTCCGGCGTCGTTCAACCACTCGCGGTAGATACCCGCGTATGCGCGCGTTCCTCGCTCGTGCAGACGACGCGTGAGGCGAAGGAGTCCGGGGCCAGGATCGCCCGAGCGAGGCTGTCGCGCTCGGTCGTCTCCATTCTCCACGCCGAGCACGATCTCCGACACAGGGCTCGCCTGCAAGGGGGCCGCTTCCTCGGCAGCTCCCACTACCTCCTTCGAGAAAACGTGCACGTCGTGCAGATCGCCCAGCGAATCCTGCAACGTCTTGAGCGTCTCGATGATCGCGTCGCCGTCACCGGCCAGCTTTGCCACGGGCTCCGCGAGATAGCGGAGGCGCTTCGCGGAAATGCGCGCGCGATGCGACTCATCGACGTCGGTGGCACGGTGGATGGTGGCGAGATGGCCCCGCAACGACTCACTCTCCTTCAACAACCGCTGCGCGAGAATCGCTCCGAACCGAGCGGGGTGCTCATGCGCGAGCACAGCGGCGCGATAGCTGTCCAGCCGACGCGTGAGCTTCGCGACCATCGCGTCCATGTCGCGCGCCGCGGAGAGCGCCGCATCGGCGCCGTCCTTCCGCTGAGTCTCCAGCCGCTCGCTCAGCCACGCGTGCCCGACACGCTGCTGCGCGTCCAGCGCAGCTTCTTCCTCGTGCATCCACGCGAGGTGCACGGTCGCATCCCGGGTCGCAGCCGTTGCATCGGCTATCTCGGAGAGACGCCGCCGTCGCTTGCGCGATACGGCGCCGCGAAGCCACGGTTTAAACGCGCGGATCCAACTGCGCAGCCGACGAACGGCAACGCGGAAATCATGCAGTGCGTCGTCGCTCTCGGCGGTGCCGTCGTAAAGGCCTCGCGACGCGCTCGTCAACCTGTCGCCCGCCTTCTGCGCGTCGGCGAGCAACGACAGCGCCACCAGGCGCACGCCGCGATCGGCGGGCTCTCGCAGCAGACTCTCGTCGACCATGCTAATCCTCCGGGCCGCTCGGTGGCCGATGCGACGCAATTGTGAGGGGCACAGACGTCCGTTCAGCGCACGCGCACGGATCTCGCCCTCGACGCGCTCGAACAGGCTGTGTACGACCGCGAGACCAACGCGGGGCTCGTGCATCACAGTGATCGTGGCGTGCAGACCTCGGGGCGATGCTTATGATAATGCGCTCGCCGAACCAGTGATCGGCCTGTTCAGGCTGTCGGGATTTGCGGCCGCAACGCTCTGGATTTCGTAAGCAATGCGCGCTTCAGCACCGGCGAGTGCCGCGGGCCAACGATTAACAGAATATACACCGATCTCTTTGTGAATCCGGCCGGAAACGATTCTTTGGCAATTGGCAAATCCTCATGATCCGCGCGCTATCGGGAGGCGCAGCGTGAACGTGCTTCCCGTGCCAAGACCCGAGGACACGGTGAGCTCTCCGTCCATGAGACGCGCCAGTCGCCGCGATACACTCAGACCGAGTCCGGTTCCCCCGACCTTTCGCGTGGACTTCTGCTCCACCTGCCAGAAGGTGTCAAACACGCGATCGTGATCGGCGGGGGCGATGCCGATCCCGGTGTCGCGCACCACGATCTCGACGGTGTCGTCGCACGTGACGGTTTCCAGGACGACCGATCCGCTGTCGGTGAATTTGATCGCGTTCGTCAACAGATTCAGCAGAATCTGCCGCAGCTTGGTCGGGTCGGCCCACACCTCGCAACCATCCGGCGGCGGAACGACGCGAAGGATGAGCCCCTTCGCCGCCGCGAGCGGCTCGGCCAGCACCGCCGACTCGTGCAGCGCGGCGAGCACCAGAATGCACTCGGGGTACATCACCTCGCGGCCGGCCTCGACGCGCGAGAGCGTCAGCACCTCGTCGATGAGGCTCAGCAGATGCGTCGCGCTCGCCTTGATGCGGCTGAGCTGCGTGCGCTGTGCCTCGGTCACGGGGCCCGTGATCCCCTCGAAGAGCAGCTCCTCGTAGCCGATGATCGCCGACAGCGGGGTGCGCAGCTCGTGCGACATCACGGCGAGAAAGTCGCTCTTTGCCCGGCTCGCTGCCTCCGCCACGAGACGGGCGTTGCGCAGCTCCTGCTCCGCCTCGTGCTGCTCGGTAACGTCCCAGAAGATCATGACCCCGGCATCCACGCGTCCCTGCGGATCCCGCACGGGGGCGCTGTTCACGCAGATTCGGCGTCTGGCGCCGTCGGGCCGCTCGATCTCGATGACCTCGCCGATGATGACCTGGCCCTCAGCGATGGCTCGTTCCATCGGCCATTCGCCGGCGGTGAGCAGATGCCCATCTGCGTGAAAGCCCTTCCACCCGGCGCTCACTTCGGCGACGGATGAGCCGAGCGCCGCGCCGAAGATCGATTCGGCCTCGCGATTCCCGAGGATGAGGCGGCCCGAGGGAGCCTCCGCGATCGAGATCGCGAGCGGCGACTGCTCGACGACGGTGATCAGCCGGCGGTGCGCGGCCTCCGCCTGCTCGATGAGCTGCTCGCGCGCCTCTTCCGCCTGCTTGCGCGCAGTGTTGTCGGTGCCGATCAGCAG
>PLMM01000298.1 GCA_003142495.1 Gemmatimonadota bacterium
ACAAGCGCTCGGGAGTGTCGCAGCGCATGCCGATTTCGGTGCTCGAGAACGCGATCTCGAACGCCGAGCGCCGGTCGCTACTCACTGGCGAGTGCGATGTGGTTCCGCGCATCAGCGACATCTACTCGGCGCTTCCCGCCATCACCGGTAAGATCGAGCTCGAGTACGAAGGTGAGCTCGTAGGTGGCCACGCGATCGCGCACGAGCTCATTCGACGCGCGGCGGATGCCACGATGCACGAGCGCGCGGGCTCGCTCAACACGGACGACATGGTGATGTGGTTCGACCAGGGGAATGCGCTGCAGGTCGACGGCGACGTGTCGTCTGGCGCGATGGTCGAGGGCTTCCAGCGCATCCCCGGGCTGCTCGATGTGGTCTACAACAGCGGACTGGGCGAGAGCGGCGACGCGTCGGTTGTGGCGGCGGCGTCGGAGCTCGTGCTCGAGGCGCTGGTGGCGCGAAAGAAAATCTCGCGGTCCGACACCGGTCAGTACGGACGCGCGCAGCCGCCGGAGCGCCGCCGCCCGAATCAGGATCTCTTCGGCGGCGGCATGATGGCGTGATCGAGCATCCGGCGGGCGACAGCGGGCACGTGTCGCTCGAGGCGGATTCTCGCCTCGACGCCGGGCTCACCGTGCGCGCCGCCACCATGGCGGATCTCGCCGTCGTCGTTGAGCTGCGACTCGCGCTGTTGCGCGAGCACGCACAGAATCCGATCTACCGCCGGCTGCGCCCCGACGCGCCGGCGCGTGCGAGCCGGCTCTTCGCGTCGCAGCTTCGATGCCCGAGCGAGGTGCTCTTTCTCGCCGAGAGCGATGGCGTGGCGGTGGGCGTGCTGCGATGCGTCGCGAGTGCGGGGCTGCCGCTGCTCTTCCCCTCGCGGCATGGATACATCTCCTCGGTATACGTCGTTCCGAGCGCGCGCAGACATGGAGTGCTGCGCGCGCTGTTCACATCGGCGATCGGCTGGTGTCGCGAGCGCGGGCTGCGTGAGGCTCGGCTTCACAACGCGGTCGAGAACGAAACCGCCAACGCCGTTTGGGATGCGCTCGGCTTTCAGGTCGTCGAGCATCTGCGGGTCTGCCATCTCAGCTGACGAAGCGATGCACGCATGCCGCTGATCACCATCTCGCGGATGGTCGGCGCGGGCGGCGCCGAGCTGGCGGCGCGCGTCGCCGCGCTGCTCGGCTGGCAGCTCGTCGACAACGAGCTCGTCGACTCTGTTGCACAGCGCCTTGGTGTTCCGGTGGCCGAAGTCGTCGAGCGAGAGGAGCGCGTGCCGTCGCTCGGCCAGCGGATTGCCGACGCGCTCGCACTGGGCGCGCCGGAAGTGTTCACCGGCAGACCGACGACGCTGCCGCCGAGCGAGGAGCGCATTCTCGAGGTGACGGCGAACGTCATCGAGGAGGCGGTGGCCGCGGGGCCGACCGTGGTCGTTGGTCGCGGCGCGCAGTGGGTGCTCGGCGAGCGCGACGACTCGCTGCACGTGTTCTGCTATGCGGCGCGCGCGGAGCTGACCGCGCGGGTCGCGACTCGCCTGTCGCTCTCGCGCAAGGATGCGGAGAAGTACGTGCTCGAGAGCAACAGGCAGCGGGAGCAGTACGTTCGCTCCCACTGGAACCGGTCATGGCTCGCGCAGGAGAACTACCATCTGTGCCTCAACACCGGATGGCTCGGCATTGATCGCGCGGCCTCCATCGTGGTGCAGGTCGCGCGCGAACACTTCGGATAGCGCCTACGGATTTGCGATGAGGTAGTTGGCGATGCGCTTCGTCTGCTCAGCGACCGCTTCCATCGTTGTCGGGGTGGCGCAGCAGCTCCTGCAGCGCAGCCAGGCGAATGTCCCAGAGGCGCTCGTACTCGCGGAGCCATTCATCGGCCTTCGCGAGCGGCTGCGGATTGAGCCGGCAGTAGTGCGTGCGTCCGCGTACGGTGCGCTCGCGCGCGGCGCGCGCGCGTATGCTATTGTATGGCATGACTTTTCGGATTCGATGCGGCGCGGGGTTCACTTTCGTGATCCTCGCGGCGCTCGCCACGGCGTGCGCGGAGATCGCCACCCTCCCCGCGGGCAGCGAAAGCTTCGTTCCGCCGCCGGAGTACCAGCTCTGGTGGAGCATGACCGAGGCCTGCTCCGGGCTCCGCGGCTCACTCGCCGACGTCGACTGGTACGTCGTCCCGAATACCGCGTACATCCCGGGCAACAGTCGCGAGCTCGG
The DNA here is from genome assembly GCA_003142495.1 of Gemmatimonadota bacterium. GTDB lineage: Bacteria > Gemmatimonadota > Gemmatimonadetes > Gemmatimonadales > Gemmatimonadaceae > FEN-1250. Next base: position 2,217 of record PLMM01000298.1, read on the forward strand.
CGGCGAGTGGTACGAGCAGGGCAACCGCATCATCGTCGCCAGCGGCGACCAGTTCGACGGAAGCCTCGTGCGCCACGAGATGCTGCACGCGCTCACACGCGCCAACCACACGCGCCTGCAATTTCTCGAGCGCTGCGGCGGCGTGGTCGTGTGCGTCGATGCGTGCATCAAGGACTCCGGGCCGCCCCCCACACCGCCCGCGGGCACGCCGCACGTCTCGCCAGGCCACATCGATGTCGACGTCGACATTGAGCCCGCCGCGCCGGGCGGCGGAGAGTTCGGTGGCTACTTCACGATCGTCGTCACCGCGCACAATCCGGCCGCGCACGCGGTCGTCGTCGATCTTCTTCCGAGCGACGATGACGGGCCGAGCGAGACATTCACTTTTTCCGTACGGAGCGGATCACAGTCGAGCGGATACTCCGATCGCGCCTACGACGCCGAGGTCACCTACTTCGGGCCCGGCGAGACCAAGCGCGACGTATTCGATTTGCATCTGGCGGGCGATCCGGCACACGGCGGCCTTGCTGCGGGAACGTACACCGCGAATGGCGCGTACGGTGCGCACGGCAGCGCGCCGAAGACCTTCACACTCTCGCAGTAGCGGCGCTCGCTACAACCCCTTCAGCTCCTTGCGCGTCCCGAACACCCACGTCGCGAAGCACATCAGCACGCCGCCGCCAATCCCGATCGCCGCGGGCGCGCCCAGCGCCGACGCCACGCTCCCCGAGAGCACCGACCCCACCGGCGCCATCCCCACGAACACGAACGCGTACGCCGACATCACGCGTCCGCGCAATCCGTCCGGCGTGATCGTCTGCAGCAACCCGTTCGTCAACGCGTTCGTCAGGATCATCGTGAGCCCAGTGACGAACAGAATCGCCACGCTCAGCCAGAGGTTGCGCGAGAAGGAGAACGCCACCAACAATGCGCTGAACGAGAACGCCGCCGCCGCGAGCACCCTCCCCCGCCGCACGCGCCGCCCGACCATCGCGAGCGCGAACGCACCCGTCACCGCGCCCAGCCCCACACTCGCCAGCAGCAGCCCATACGTCCGCGCCGTTCCGTGCAGCGTGTCGCGCGCAATCACGGGCATCAGCACGAGGTACGGAATGCCGAAGATCGAGTACACCATCACCATGCTCATGAGCAGCGACACCTCACGCGACTTGCGCATGAAGCGGATCCCTTCAATGAGCCCCTCCGTCGGCGACAGATCCGTCGCCGCAATCTCCTTCGGCGGCAGCTTGATCATGAAGAGGCTGATGAGCACGAGCAGATAGCTGAACGCATTGCTCGCGAAACACCACGCAAGCCCGAAGCGATCGATGATGATCGCGGCGAGACTCGGCCCCGCGATGCGCGCGAGATTGAATCCGCTTGAATTCAAGGCAATCGCGTCCACCACATCGTCGCGCCCGACGAGCTCCACCATCAACGCCTGGCGCGTCGGAATGTCGAAGGCGCTCGCCACGCCGCCAAAGAGCGCAATCCCGATCAGCACCGCGATCGTGACGTGTCCGGTCCAGTTGAACCACCACAGCAGCGTCGCCTCGAACAGCAGCAGCGCCTGCGTGACGCGCACGAGCACCAGCTTGTTCGTGCGATCCGCGAGCACCCCCGCGTAGAGCGTGAAGAGCAACACGGGCAGCGACCCCGCCGCCGCCTCCACGCCAACCAGAAACGGACTGTTCGTGATCTGCAAAACCACCCAGCCGAGTGCGACCTGCTGCATCCAGGTGCCCACCAGCGAACCCGTCTGCCCGAACCAGAAGATCCTGAAATTCCGGTGCTTGATGAGCACCGAAAACGGATTCCGGTAGCGCGGCGCGGCGATCGCGCCCGAAGGCGTGCCGCGCGGCGGTGTGAGCGTAGTCGGTGGTATCGAGTCGATCATCCCGAGGGGTTGCAAGGTCCCGGCGTCAGTGTCATCCTGCGATTGAGGACGCTCGCTCGCTCCTCACAACCTACCTCCGTCCACCCCGCTGCGCTTTCACACGTACGGCAAGTTCAGCCCCCAGATGGCCGACGCCATCGACCTCCAGTCGCTCCTCGACAAGCTGGCGGATTTTCTGCTGCAGTCCGGCTTCGCCGGCGGCAAAATGCAGAACCCGTACTGGGATGACGCGGGGCAGGAACAGGATCGCTCCATGGACGCGCTCCGCGAAGCGATCTTGAACGCGCTCATGGACAGCGGACAGTTCACCGCCGAGATGCTCGAGGCCCTGCGCGGCGATGGCAAGGACGATGGCGAGAGCGCCGAGAAGCTCGCAACGCTTCTCGACGACATCATCTCCAAGCTCGTCGAGGAAGGCTACCTCAACGTCGACGCGCCGCCGCAGATGCCCGCCGGCCACCAGCCCGTCACCGGCCCCGGCGGCCTCGCCCATGCCGCCTCGAAAGACGTGCAGTTCTCGCTCACCGAGAAAGGCATCGACTTCCTTGGCTTCAAAACGCTCCGCGGCCTCCTCGGCTCACTCGGCCGCTCGAGCTTCGGCAGCCACGACACGCCATTCCTCGCCACGGGCATCGAGGCCGACGCATCGAGCAAGCCGTACGAGTTCGGCGACACGCTCAATCTCGATGTGAACGCGACGCTGCAGAACGCGCTCATCCGCAACGGCAACCTCGACGTTCCGATCGATCTCGACTACGGCGACCTCATGGTGCGCCAGGCCGAGTACCGCTCGTCGTGCGCGACGGTGCTGATGCTCGACACGTCGCACTCGATGATCCTCTACGGCGAAGATCGCTTCACGCCCGCGAAGAAAGTCGCGCTCGCGCTCACGCATCTCATTCGCACGCAGTTCCCCGGCGACACCATTCGCGTCGTCCTCTTCCACGACTCGGCCGAGGAAATTCCGCTCAACCGCCTCGCGCACGCGCAAGTCGGTCCGTATCACACAAACACGGCCGAAGGGCTCAAGCTCGCGCGCCGGATTCTCATGTCGCAGAAGAAGGACATGCGGCAGATCGTGATGATCACCGACGGCAAGCCGAGCGCGCTCACGATGCCGAACGGAATGATCTACAAGAACTCGATGGGGCTCGACGCGATGGTCACCGCCGCCACGCTGCGCGAGGTCGCCGACTGCCGCCGCTCGGGGATCGTGATCAACACCTTCATGCTCGCGCGCGACCGCGCGCTCATCGAGTTCGTGAAGCGCATGTCCGCGATCAGCCGCGGCAAGGCGTACTTCACG
>PLMM01000386.1 GCA_003142495.1 Gemmatimonadota bacterium
GTGCGCGACGAGGCGGAGATTCGTGGGCACCGGCGCACATACGTGGGCGCGATGCCGGGGCTCTTGCTCCAGGCGCTCAGGCGGGTGGGCGTGCGCGATCCCGTGCTCATGATCGATGAGATCGACAAGATGACGCACGGTGGCATGAGCGGCGATCCGACCGCGGCGATGCTCGAGGTGCTCGACCCATCACAGAACTATTCGTTCGTCGATCACTACCTGAATCTGCCCTTCGATCTCTCGAGCGCGCTCTTCATCTGCACGGCGAACAACCTCTTCGACATCCCCGCGCCGCTCCGCGACCGGATGGAGCTGATCCGCATCGCCGGCTACACCATCGAGGAGAAGGTCGAGATCGCGTGGCGCTATCTGCTGCCGAAGCTGTTCGAGGAGACGGGGATCTCCGATATCGATCTGCAGTTCACGGATGAGATGCTGAGCCTCATCTCGAGCGGCTACTCGCGCGAGGCGGGGCTGCGCGGCTTCTCGCGCAACATCGAAGCGATTATGCGCAAGCGCGCACACCGCAAGGCGAAGGATGAGGAGGGCGCGTGGATCGTCGACCAGAAGATGGTCGAGGAGATCCTTGGCGTCGCCCGCTACTCGCGCGACGAGGCGGAGAAGGAGCCGGAGATCGGCGCGCCCACCGGGCTCGCCTGGACGTCCACTGGCGGCGAGCTCATGACCATCGAGGCTTTGAAGATGCCGGGCACGGGACGGCTCATCGTCACTGGGCAGCTCGGCGATGTGATGCGCGAGTCTGTGGACGCCGCGTACTCGTACGTGCGCTCGCGCGCGGGGCAGATCGGCATCGACGATCGCATGTTCCGCGACTTCGATCTGCACATCCATCTTCCGGCCGGCGCAATTCCGAAGGATGGGCCGAGCGCGGGGATCACGGTGACGCTCGCGATCGCGAGCACACTGAGCGAGCGGCCGGTGCGCCGCGACGTCGCGATGACTGGCGAGGTCACGCTGCGCGGGAAGGTGCTCGAGATCGGCGGCGTGAAGGAGAAGGTGCTCGCCGCGTATCGCGCCGGTTTGCGCGAGGTGATTCTGCCGAAGCACAACGAAAAGGATCTGCGCGAGATCCCGGCCGAGGTGCGGAAGAACATGGTGTTCACCTTCGTGGAGACGATGGACGAGGTGCTTCGCCTCGCGATGCTTCCCGCGGTTGCCGCAACGCCTGCGGACATGCCGCCGGCGAAGGAGCCTGAATCAGATCGCGAGCGCCGCGGCAACGACGAGGAGCGCCCGCTGCCGCCAGCACCCGGTGACTGATCTGGCAGTTCGGCCGGTGTCCGTGCTGAGCGCGCCGCTGCCACCGCAGGACGAGGCGACGAAGCGCAAGAATCTCGCGCGAATGAAGCGCCGCGCGAGCGGGCTGCTCGTGCTCTCGACGGCGGTCTGGATTGCGAGCTCGTACTGGATGACGCGCTATCCGTGGCTCGCATACGTGCGCGCGACGGCCGAGGCGTCGATGATCGGCGGCGTCGCCGACTGGTTCGCGGTGACGGCGCTCTTTCGTCACCCGCTTGGCATTCCGATTCCGCACACGGCGATCGTCGCCGCGCGGAAGGATCAGATCGGGCGCAGCCTCGGAAATTTCGTTTCTCGGCATTTTCTCTCTCGCGACGTTTTAGCCGCGCGACTGGCCTCGCTGCACGTGTCGGAGCATCTCGCGAAGTGGCTCGCCGTGCCGGAGAACAGCCGCACACTCGCGCACCATACCGCGACGGCACTGGCGAACGGTGCGCGCATGCTCGCGGACGACGACGTGCAGGAGCTCATCGATCGCGTGCTCGTCGAGCGCATTCGGAGCACGGAGGTCGCGCCGATTCTCGGGCAGATGCTCTCGCTGCTCACCGCGGGCGACCGGCATCAGGAGCTGCTTGACGAGGCGATCGGGCTGCTGGCGCGCACGGTCGATCAGAATCAGGAGCTGATACGCGATCGCATCGAGGCGGAGAGTCCGTGGTGGGTGCCGGGGATGGTGGACGATCGCATTCACCGGAAGATCGTCTCGGGGCTCGACAATACGCTCGCCGATGTGCGCGACGATCCGAATCATCCACTGCGACGCCGCTTCGACGAGGCGCTCGCGAACTTCGTGCGGAAGCTGAACGAGAGCCCCGAGGTGCGGGCGCGCGCGGAGCGGATCAAGCTCGAGATTCTCGATGCGGAGGCGGTGCGGCGCTTCTCGAAGTCGATCTGGGAGGACGCGAAGGAGGCGCTCTTCAAGTATGCGGATGCGCCGAACGCCTTCGCGCCGTCGGCGATCGAGCGTGGGCTCGTGTCGGTGGGGGAGGCGGTGTCGCGCGATGAGGCATTGCTCGCGCGCGTCGATGCGCTGATCGCGGACGTGGCCGGCCATCTCGTCGATCGCTATCAGGGCGAGGTCGCGGAGCTCATCGCGCAGACGGTCACATCGTGGGATCCGGAGGTGACGTCGGATCGAGTAGAGCTTGCAATCGGGAAGGATCTGCAATTCATTCGGATCAACGGCACGATCGTCGGCGGGCTGGCAGGGCTGGCGATCTACGCGTTCTCGAGGTTCATCGGACAGTAGTTCCGGGAGGGATGCGCATGATCGCCTCGCTCGACAAGAACTCGGTGTCCGGAGAGCCGGCAATCCTGTACGCGATGCTCGCGCGGCGGCATTAGCGCCGTCGCGCTGCTACGAGCGCGCGGTAGCCGTGGCGCAGTGGAGCGCAGTTGCGCTCGGAACGGTGGCGGCGCTCGTAACGGCGTTCGCGGTGCTCGGGGTTCTGATGGGGCCGTTCATCAGCCAGCGCGCGACAAAATCGCGCGAAGCTACTTGATGACGATCTTCGACATGTCGAGGATGTCCGCGCGGTCCGCCGCCGGCACGTCGACGTACACCACCACCGAGTGGTCGCCGACGTCGCCGCCCGAAAGCACCATCGAACGCCCGGACGCGATCAGATGCGTGCCCTGCGCGCCCTCGGTCGCCTGCACGTTCGGGTAGCGCGCGGTGAACACCTTCTGCATCGCCGTCCGGAACTCACCTGCATCGACGGCCGAGCGCCACACCGTGACCCACGCGAGCCCGTCGCCATGGGGCGTCTTGAGGATCGCGTAGCGGTCGCCGGCCCACCCTTCCGCCGCGAGGATCGACGCGTTCTGATCCTTGAGATGCTGGAAGAGAAAGAGGCGCGTCTCGAACTCACCCATGTCATTCTCGTACGTGCTCGTTGCGCCGTGCAGCGCGGGGAGCGCGATCGACAGCGGCTGCTCGGCCCGCGACCCGAAATACGCCTCGGCGTGCAGAATCTGCGTCGACGAGACCGGCATCGCAGCGCCCACGGGCATTCCGGTATGACCCTGGTCCTGATAGCGGCGCATGAATTCCGCGCCGCTCAGATACGGGAAGAGCAGCGTCTCCTGCAGGATCTGCGGCGCCGCGGAGAACTTCGGCATGGCGCTCCCATTCTCGCGAATGAGCTGGCGCACCTTCTCCCATCCGCCGGGAAGTCCGGCGGCGGGGCCGAGCATCGATTGAATGGGAACGAGTGTCGCCTGCCCTTCCATCACGGACTGCGCGGCGAGCACGCGATCGTCGTCGCCCTTGATGTGCAGGAGCGAATCGAGATTTGTGTACTGATCCTGCAGCGCGTGCACGAGCTCGTGCTCGATGACGAAGCCGAGCTGGTCGGGCTGTGCACCATCGACGACGTAGAGCACCTTCGTTTCGGGATCGTAGAAGCCGACGATCTGCTCGGTATACAGGTCGAGCATGAGCGCGCGCAGATCGAAGTCCTCGCTCACGAGGCCGAGCCGGCGGAGCAGCGTCTGCTGCGCGGCGAGATCCGTTTGCGAGCGCTCGTCCTCGAACTGCTTGACCAGGAAGACGCGCACCTGCTCCTTCGTGCGGCGCTCGATCACGGGCTGCGTCTTGAACTTGAGCCCCGTCACCTTCTCGATCTTGGGGATCGCGTCCGACACTTCTCTCGCGTAGGGGCCGTGCGCCGTGATCTTCTCGCGACTCGGGCACCCCGCAGTGAGAATCGTCATCGAGGCCACCAGCGCGATGCTCGCGCGGCGGCCGAGCATGCGCGCTACGGCCATTCGACCGTGCGCCCCGTGGCAACGGCGACGACGCGCGCGATATCCGGCGCGCGCACGACGAGTCCCTCCTCGACGAGTCGCTTCTGCAGCTCCGTCTCCACAGTGGCGAGCCGCTCGCTGCGCGGAGCCCCGTTCGACTCCGGCGCCGGCGCTCGCGGCGCGGATGCGGGTTGCGCGGAGGGCGCCGGCGCCGCGGCGGCCGCTGTGCGCGCCGGCGTGCTGCCGAACGCCTTCTCGAGCTCGAGGCCAAAACGCTCGATCGCCGCGAGCCCCGAGCGCGCCATCTGCTCGAGCGATTCGTCCGGCGTCAGCTCTTCCTGCACTTCGCGCGCGCGCGACGGTGCGCCGACGCGCTCGACATCGCGCAGGAGCGCGAGCCGCTCGCGAATGAGCGACTCCGTCATCTGCGAATAGGTCGCCGTCGCCTGCGCGTGCGCGCACGCCTCGTCGAGCGCATCGATCGCGCGGTCAGGGCGCACACGGTCGGTGACGTAGCGATCAGTCAACGCGACGCTCGCCGTGAGCGCCTCATCCGCGATCGACACGTTGTGGTGCCGCTCGAGGCGCTCGCGTCGCGCCTCCAGCACGGCGAGCGTGTCCGCCGCCGATAGCTCGGTCACCGCGATCTTCTGGAAGCGGCGCTCGAGCGCGGGATCGCCGAGCACCCAGCGCTGATACTCGTCATCAGTAGTGGCGCCGATCACGCGGAACTCGCCGCGCACGAGCGCCGGCTTGAGCATGTTCGCCGCGTCCATCGCCACACCCATCGCGGCGCCCTGGCCGATCAGGTTGTGCAGCTCGTCGATGAAGAGG
>PLMM01000166.1 GCA_003142495.1 Gemmatimonadota bacterium
GATGAAGAGGATGATGTTCGGGTCTTCGGAGCACGCGTTGACGATCGCCGTGAGGCGCTCCTCGTACTGGCCGCGATACATCGTTCCCGCCAGCAGCCCCGCGTGATCGAGCGCGAGCACGTGCGCGTCGCGAAGCGCGAAGGGCACCTTCCCCGCGGCGATCCGCTGCGCAAAGCCCTCGGCGATCGCGGTCTTCCCCGTGCCCGCCGCACCTACCAACGCCGGATTGTTCTTGCCGTGACGCAGCAGGATGTCGATCACGCGCGAGATCTCGTTGTCGCGGCAGCGCACGGGCTCCAGCCGATTCGCACGCGCCTCTGCTGTGAGGTCGCGCGTGAATCGGGCGAGCGCGTCGCTGCTCGAGCGCAGCATGTCGCCGAAGTTCACAGGCCGAGCATGTTGTGAGCGTACCAGTGCATCATCTGATTCCCCCAGAGAAGGGCGATCAATGTGGCCGGCGCGAGAAAGACGCCGAACGGCACNNGGTTCCTGCCCTGCGAGCGCGGAGCCACGCGATCGGATACACGATCGCGAGAAAGCCGACCGCGCCGAGGAAGGCGCCGATGAAGATGGTGAGGAGCGTGCGTCCAGGTCCGAGATACGCGCCAGCCATCGCCATCAACGTCACGTCGCCAAAGCCCATTGCCTCTTTCTTGAGAGCAAGCTCGCCGAGCCACCCGACGATCGCGATGGCCCCTGCACCGACGCACGCCCCTATGACAGAATCATACAGGGTCGCGAACGGAAGAGTTTCACCGATCATCGTTCCGACGGCCGCGGCCACGAGCGCGAAGAAAAAACCGAAGACAGTGAAGCCGTCCGGGATGACGTAGTCAGTCGCATCGGTGATCATGATGCCGAGGAGCACGGAGACGAGCACAGCGACCCGGATCGCGGTGAGCGTCGGCCCGAACTGAAGCACGCAGGCCACCCACACGAGTCCGACCGTGAGCTCGAGCAGCGGATACACCGCCGAGATCGGAGCCTTGCAGCCGCTGCACTTCGCGCGGAGTAGCAACCAGCTGATGAGCGGAATGTTCTCGTACCAGGTGATCTCGTGGCCGCAGTACGGGCAGCGCGAGCGCGGCTTCACAACGGAGAGATCGGCGGGCCAGCGGCTCACGCAGACGTTCAGAAACGAGCCGATGCACGTGCCGAAGAGAAAGGCCATCGTCGGGAAATACCAGGAGCCCAGTGGAGCGAAGGCGTCGGTCACTCGCGGAAGTGGAATAGGAGAATGCCGGCGGCGACGGCGACGTTGAGCGATTCGATCTCGGGCGCGAGACCGATGCCGACGAGCCGTGCGCAGCGCGAGCGCGCATCGTCGGAGAGCCCCGCGCCTTCGTTCCCGACCACGAGCGCGACCGATGTCGGAGGCGCGATCGTCTCGATCGGCTGACCTTCGATGTCGGCGCCCCAGAGGGGGATCTCGTTCTCGGCGAGCAGCGTGTCGAGCGCGCTCCACGTGATGGAGAGCGCGGGATAGTGGAAGAGAGCACCCATTGCGCTACGGACGACCTTGGCGTTCCACAGGTCAACGGTGCCGGGCGCGGCGAGCGTCGCCGCAGCGCCCAGCGCGGCAGAGGTGCGGAGCATCGTGCCCGCATTGCCGGGGTCCTGCACGGCGTCGAGCACGAGCAGACGCGCGCGCGACGGAATCGTGAGCGAGTCCGCGGTCATCTCGGGGATCGCGGCGATCGCGAGCACTCCCTGCGGCGCATCGGTCGAGGCGGCAGTCGCGAAGTCCGTCTCGTCGACCTCGAGCACCGCTATCCCGCGCTCGTCGATCATCTCGCGAAGGGCCGCGCCGCGCGCCGCGGCCGACAGCGCGGGTGAGACGAGCACGCCGCGAATCTCGAGCGGGCTCCGCATCAGCTCCTCAGTTGCGCGCACGCCCTCGCATACGAAGAGCTGCTGGCGCTCACGCGCCTTGCGACGCTGCAGATCGCGGGCAAGAGTCAGCAGCTTCGCGGACATTGAGGCGGGTTGGGAGAAGGTGTGCTGCGGCGTACCCTGAACTTACGCCACCTTCACCTGTTCTGCCGCTGCCGCCGCACCCGCCTCGGCGAGCAGCTCGTCGATTCCCGGGTGCATTCCCGGCTCGACGCGCACGAGTCCGACCGTCATGCCGAGGAGCCACGGTGAGTCGCGATGCGCGGCGCGGTAGAGCTCGAGGCGCTGACGCAGGCGCGGCGCGACGACATCGGTGGTCTCATCCGTCGCGTCGAGCATGAGCGTCGCGAAGTCGTCGTTGCCGATGCGCGCGATCACGTCGGAGGCGCGGAAGGTCTCGCGAATCACCTGCGACGCGGCGACGAGCGCGCGGTCGCCCGCGTCGCGGCCGTATGCGGCGTTGATCTCGTCGAGCGCGCGCACATCCGCCACCGCGATCACGAGCCCGCGCGTGCGATGCGCGAGCTTGAGATGATGTTCGGCGAGCGTGCGGAAGCCGCGCGCGTTGTACAGACCGGTGAGCGGATCGGTGAGCGAGAGCTGATCGAGCGTGGCGTGAAGGCGATAGCGCTCGATCGCGTAGTGCAGCACGCGCGCGAGCAGCGCGCTGCTCAGCTCTTCCTTTACCACGGAGTCACACGCGCCTGCCTCGATTGCCGCGGCGCCGTTCGCCTCGCCCTTGTGCCCCGGCTCGACGAGCACCACCACCGGCACCTCTGGCACTTCCACCCGCGCGCGAACGAGCAGGTCCATCGCAATGTCGAGCGGTCCCGTGAGATCGAGGAGCACGACATCGACACGCTGGTCCGCGAGGCGGATGAGCGCCTCGTCGCCCATGCCGACCGGCGTGAGCGTGAAGGCGGCCAGGCGCGACGGAACGGAGGGCGCGAGCGACGCGCTCAACAGGCGCGACGCAGGCGAGTCGCCGGTGATCAGCAGTGCAGCGATCGGCTGGAGGTCCATGTTTTACCGCGCG
>PLMM01000423.1 GCA_003142495.1 Gemmatimonadota bacterium
CCTCGAGGAGAATTCGGGCGACGGCGACTCCGGAAGGGAGCGCCTGAACGGACGATGGACCGCGAGCGAGGCTGTCGCAAGGTCGATCACGCGCACTTGTCGATTACCCCGTCCGAACAGCGACGACGCAACCGTGCGTTCGGCGGGGCCCTCGCGATGTCGTTAACGGAGCGATCGATGCTCAGCTCTGCCCCGCGCTCGGCATCGCCGCGTCGGTCGCAGCGTGATCGCCCGATCTCCATTTGCTTCGCAACTTGCGCCGCCATGCGGAAGCCAAGCAGGATCCTTCTCAGACGGCATGCGCGATTCGCTCTCGCTCGAGCAGCCCCGTCGATCGCAGCACCGCCTCCACGCGTGCGCGCGTCTCTGCGGACGGCGGCGTCATGGGCAGGCGCCAGACGGGCTCGAGCAATCCCATCATCGCCATCGCGGTCTTTAGCGGAATCGGATTGGACTCGATGAAGTTGACTTCCATCAGCGGCATCCACGCGCGCTGCATCGCGCGCGCGCCCGCGAAGTCCCCGTCCATCGCCAGATGCGCGATCTTCGTCATCTCGGCCGGGATCTCGTTGGACGTCACCGATATGATACCGCGTCCGCCGAGCGCGATGAGTGCGATGGTGATGGCGTCGTCGCCGCAGAGAACGTCGAAGTCGTCGGGCATCGCGTGGCACACCGCGGCCATCTGGTTGATGTTGCCGGATGCTTCCTTCACTGCGACGATGTTGTCAATCTCGGCAAGACGGCGTAGCGTTGGCGTCTCAATGTTCACCGACGTGCGGCCGGGAATGTTGTACAACACGATCGGCAGCGGCACGCCCTCGGCTATCGCCTTGAAGTGCTGGTAGAGCCCCTCCTGCGTTGGCCGGTTGTAGTACGGATTCACGGAGAGCAGCCCATCGACGCCGAGCTTCTCGAGCTCGTTGCCGAGCGCAATCACGTCGGCCGTGTTGTAGCCGCCGGCACCGGCGAGCACGGGAAGCTGGCCTCTCGCTTCCTCCACGGTGATCGCGACGACGCGCACGTGCTCCTCGCGGCTGAGCGTCGGACTCTCGCCAGTAGTGCCGCACGGCACGAGGTAGTCGATGCCAGCGTCGATCTGCCTGCGAATCAGCTTCCGCAGCGCACTCTCATCGAGCGAGAGGTCGTGGCGAAAGGGGGTGACGATGGCGGTGCCGCATCCCGTGAAGATGCTCATGCGATCCTCTTCTGGATTGTGCTCAAAAGTCGATCTCGGTGAACTCGAATACGCCCTTCTTCCCGACGATCCATTGCGCCGCTTTGAGCGCGCCGCGCGCGAATCCCTCGCGATTCCGCGCCGTGTGCCGCAGCGTGATCGTGTCGGCGGAGGAATCGAATCCGATCTCGTGCGTCCCAGGCTGGGCGCCGGCGCGACTGGACGACACGTCGATCTCGCGCGAGTAGCCGGCGGCTTTCATCACCTGCACCAGTTCGAGCAGCGTGCCCGAGGGCGCATCTGCCTTCGTGTGATGGTGAATCTCCCACGCCCACGCGCCATAGCCGGGCTCTTTCGCAACGAGGCGTGCGGCCTCGCGAACGATTCGCGCGAAGAGATTCACGCCGATCGAGAAGTTCGCGCCCCACACGAGCGCGGTGCCGCTCGCCTTGACCGCGCTTCGCACGCGATCCATCTCGGCCATCCACCCCGTGGTGCCCACTACCACTGGGACCCCGGCCTTGATGATCTTCTGGATATTTCCCACGACGGCATCCGGGCGCGTGAACTCGATCGCGACATCGGCGCCCTCGACGCGCCCGAAGTCATCGCCGCGCTCGATGCGGGTGTGGATCGTGAAGTCGTACTCGGGCGCGAGTTGCGCTATGAGCCGGCCCATCTTGCCGTAGCCTACGATGGCGAGCTTCATTCGAAGGCCATTGGGTCAGGGTTCTCGAAGAATTCTCGGTGGAGCGACTCGATCGCGGAGTGCAGATCCGCGCTTCGCACGACGAGGCTGATGTTGAGCAGCGAGGCGCCCTGCGAGATCATGCGCACATTGATGTCCTTGAGCGCGCCGAACACGCGCGCGGCGACTCCTGGCGTACGTCGGATGTTGTCGCCGACGAGACACACGATGCTCTGATCAGCTTCCACCGACACCTCCGCAAAAGTCCCGATCTCGGCGCAGATCGCATCCAGCGCGCGCGTATCGTCGATCGTGAGCGACACGCTGACTTCCGAGGTGGCGATCATGTCGACCGGCGTCTGGAAGCGGTCGAAGATATCGAACACGCGACGCAGAAAGCCGTGCGCCATGAGCATGCGCGTGGACACGATGCTCACGAGCGTGATCTCCCGTTTGCACGCGATGCTGCGAATCGCATCGGCGCAGCGAGGGGCGTCGGCAACGATCAGCGTGCCGTCGACATCCGGACGCCTCGAGTTGAGGATGCGAACCGGGATGTCCTTCTCGATAGCCGGGAGCACCGTTGCCGGATGGAGCACCTTGGCGCCGAAGTATGCAAGCTCGGCGGCCTCCGCAAAAGAACAGATCTTCACGCGATAGCCGCCAGGAAGGATCGTCGGGTCGCACGTCAACATCCCGTCGACATCCGTCCAGATCTGAATCTCCTCGGCGTCGATGCCGGCACCCATGATGGACGCGGTGTAATCCGAGCCGCCGCGGCCGAGCGTCGTGGTGTCACCGCTGAGGGTGGAGCCGATGAAGCCGCCCATGACGACGACGCTGTCGCGCGCGAGCTCGGGAACCGTGGCGGAGATTCGGTCGAAGGTCTCGGGGAAGAGCGGCGCCGCCTGCGTGTGACGGTCGTCGGTGATGATCAGCGTGCGGGCATCGATGTGGACGGCGTCGAGGCCGCTTCGTTGAAAGAGTGCGGTCACCAGGAGGGCGGACAGTCGCTCGCCGGAGGATGCAAATGCATCCGATACCCGTGGAGTGAGCTCGCCGGCGATCGCGATTGCATTCACTTGCTCGGCCAGCTCCTCGAAGAGTGGCTCGAGATCCACCAGGGTATCGGCTTCGCGCCGGTGAAAGTCCGCCACGTTGCACAGCATGGTGAGCGCGCGATCGCGATGCCCCGAAGCTGCCATGGCGGCGATGGCGAGCAGGGCATTGGTGGTCTTTCCCATAGCCGAAACGACGACGACAGGGTGTCGCGAGAGCCGCGCGCGCACGATTTCGGCGGCGCGATCGATCGCCGCCGCCGATTCAACTGAAGTCCCGCCGAATTTCATCACGAGCATGGTATCGTCATTATAGCCGGCAGCGGAACTTCTGTCCTGGCCATCCGGGCGGAGGGTTGGTCTTTCGTGGTGAGGTTGCCGTAATCAGCGCTCGATGCGCCGCTCACTCCGCCAGCAGCCGCGTTCGTTCGCGGCTCGCGTTGCTCGTTCCGTTACGTCAGAGTGACGTCAACGGGGACGCTACCACCGATTGAGGAGTACACTATTACCCGAATGGGCGATTTGGGGCGCTCATGTGAGGCTTACTTTCACTGCAGACGACGGGGCCGAACGGCACCCATCGGGCAGTACTCAATTCGAACGCTGCTTTGCATCGCAGCAAGGAAAACTTCCATGCCTACGATCACGACGAAGGACGGCACCCAGATCTACTACAACGACTACGGAAAAGGTCAGCCTGTGGTGTTCAGTCACGGATGGCCGCTGAACGGTGACGCGTTCGAGGATCAGGCAATGTTCCTGGCGTCGAACGGCTATCGCTGCATCTCGCACGACCGGCGCGGGCACGGCCGCTCGGGGCAGACGTGGGAGGGGAACGACCTCAATCAGTACGCGGATGATCTGGCCGAGCTCACGGAAAAGCTCGACCTCAGGAACGCGATTCACGTCGGTCACTCGACGGGCGGCGGTGAAGTCGCGCGCTACATCGGGCGCTACGGCACGAAGCGCGTCGCTGCCGCGGTGCTGATCAGCGCTATCACGCCGCTCATGCTCAAGACGCCCGCGAATCCGAAGGGGCTTCCGCTCGAGGTGTTCGACGGCCTGCGCAAGAGCGTCGCGGCCGACCGCTCGCAGTTCTGGAAGGATCTGAGCGCGCCCTTCTACGGCGCGAATCGTCCCGGTAATACCGTCTCGCAGGGAGTGCGCGACAACTTCTGGCTCGCTGGGCAGATGTGCGGCCTCAAGGGCGCGTACGACTGCATCAAGGCGTTCTCGGAAACCGATCTCACCGAAGATTGCAAGAAGTTCGACGTGCCGACGTTGCTCATTCACGGCGACGACGATCAGATCGTGCCGATCGGCGCGGCCGCGATGCTCTCATCGAAGCTGATCAAGAACTCGACGCTCATCATTTACGAAGGGCAGCCGCACGGCATCTGCACGACGCAGAAGGACCGCGTCAACGCGGATCTGCTGAAGTTCATGCAGTCGCTTCCGAAAACCGCAACGGCAAAATCGCAATCGCTCCACACAGCGGGGATGGCTGGCTGACAATTGCGCTCCCGGTGGTGTGCGGGGCGACACGCCTCACACACCACCGAGTGGTCTAGCTCGCTGCCGCCGGCTCGCTCGGCTTCTCCATCGCCTCGCGCCACTTCTTGATCGCCTGCGTGTGCACGGGATAGTGACCGAACGTGTCGAGCCGCAGCCGGCGGCGAAAGCGCGTCTCGCCCGCGTATAGATCCTCTGGGGCATTGCGCACGTACTCGACGAGCTGCGCGTGCACATCGTCGTGCTGCTGCAGCACCTCGGCCAGTGTGAGACCGCTGCGCTTCACCGACATGATCGCGTTGAAGTCGTCGATGCCGCCGTACTTGTCAGAGTAGCGCTCCGGACGCCCGCCCTCGAGCACCACGGGGAGATGTTTGAGCGCCTCCTCGTCCCACCAGGTGACGTGCGCGATGATGTCCCGCACCGACCACGCGCCGGTGACGTTGGGGATCATCAGCTGCTCCTCCGTCAACCCCGCGTACGATGCCTCGAACTCCTTCCACGCCTTATCGAGTCGCTCCAGTACCTGCTCCGTCTTCACAGTTCGTTCTCACGGTTGGGCTTATGTACAATCATACGCAAAATCCGCCGCTATTGTTCGGTCGATGACCCAGGCTGAGCCCGTCCTGCTCCAGTATCGGCCGCCGTACGACANNGCGCGCGGTCCGTAAAGGGCGTCGAGGCCGTCCAGGGCGACTCGTACATCCGCACCGTGAGGCTCGGCGATTACGCCGGATGGGTGCGCGTTCGCAACGAGCCCGCGCAGGATTCGTTGCTCGTCGAAGCGTCTCCCTCTCTCGCTCCGGTGTTCTCGGATCTCCTGATCCGGCTCCAACAGCTCTTCGATGTGAACGCGAAGCCCGAGGTCGTCGCGGCGCACCTCGCGCAGCACGAGATCCTCGCGCGCGCCCTTGCGCAACGACCTGGGCTTCGCGTTCCCGGCGCGTTCGACGGCTTCGAGCTCGCCGTGCGCGCGATACTCGGTCAGCAGGTCACGGTGAAGGCGGCGACGACGATCGCAGGTCGCTTCGCCACGGCCTTCGGCGACGCGATCGACACCCCCATCGCCGAGCTCACACGTCTCTCGCCGACGTCGCGACGCATCGCGCAACTCTCGATTCCGGACATCGCATCGCTCGGCATCATCCAGGCGCGCGCGCGCAGCATCATCTCCATCGCCCAGGAAATGGAGAGCGGGCGCCTCGTGCTCGAAGCCGGTGCGCTGCCCGATCCCGTCATCGCGCAACTCGTTGCGCTACCCGGCATCGGGCCGTGGACCGCGCACTACGTAGCNNATGCGTGCGCTGGGCTGGCGCGATGCCTTCCCGAGAGGAGACATCGCCCTGCGCAACGCACTCGGCCGCGTCAGCGCCGCGCGCGCCGAAGAGCTCTCGCAGCCGTGGCGGCCGTGGCGCAGCTACGCGACGCTGCACCTGTGGTTCAAATCGGGAGAGCGCGATTGATCATTTGCCATCAGGAGGATCCTTAGAGGCTGAAGCGTCAGCTGCGTCGGTACTCGATGGATGCGGCGGAACGTCGGTATTGGTCGAGCCATCCTGTTCCGTATGCGCGATGGAGCCATCAGCGTTCACCTTCATGCCCATTGTCATGGTGCT
>PLMM01000273.1 GCA_003142495.1 Gemmatimonadota bacterium
TCCTGGAAGCGCGGGCTCGCTTTTCCGTCGATGACCACGCGGGTACCGGCCTGCGCCGATTTTGCCAGATAGGCAAAGCGGTCGCCCGTCTGGCTGAAGATAAAATTGCTGACCCCATTGCTGTCCTCACCCGGCATCTCCTGCCCGTCGTACACAACGAAGGCCGAGTTGCGATTTCCCACATAGAGATAGTGCTTGGAATCCGGACTGAACTGAAACACGCCGATGCCGTCGTAAGCCCGACCCGCCTTTCCGTCAATCACTACTGCAAAGCCTCCGGGAACCTGCTTGATGTAGGCGAACCGTTTTCCATCGGGGCTGAACAAGACGTATGGCTGGACGGCGCTTCCTCGTCCGGATGCGTCCACCACCGCGAAGGGAAGTTGGACGGGACCAAGGTCTTGGTCGTCGACGTACAAGCCGGAGCTGCCGATCTGGGTCGCGGTCGCGCCGCTCACGCGGGCTACGGTTGAGAAAGCAACGCGGCCGTTCGACGCGATGACCATATTCCGGATGTCGCCACGTGGCGCGCTCAGGACGCCATCCACACCCACACCCCACCCGCTTCCGCCTGCGGCGGCGATGAAGGCGTAGTGGGTGCCGTCATCGTTCACCAGAAGATTTTGTAATCCTCCGTAGGTTGGACCCTGCTTGTCGTTCACGACCAGGTGCCATTGATGGTCCTTGGTTTGGGCGATATAGATCAGCTTGTCCGCGACAAATGCGACCTGGCCCACGTCGATAAAGTTGTATTCCGGGCCTTTTACTCCATCGAGGTACATATAAAAGCCGCCCGACTCACCCGGAGTCCCGGCATGCGCCATGACCGCGACGTGCGCTCCGCTCGGGCTGATCAGGCACTGGTGCCCACCCCCACTAACCGGGTAGCCGGGGTTATGAATATGCATCTCGTTGATCTTGGGCACGGGACTGCCAGAGGCGAGGTCGGTCCCAGGTTTGACGCTGGCAATTGTGAACGCCGTTTTGCCATCCCGTACCTCAACCAGATCGTTGCCGCTCTGAGCCACGTACGCCGAGCGCTTGCCGTCGGCGCTGAACACGAAGTCAATGGCTTCCCCGCCCCAGGTATGCGCAGCATGGTCGAACTCAGGGCCGTCCTCTCCATCGATGATGATCAGTCCGCGGCTTCCGTGCATCGCGGGGACCGCATAATGGCCGCCGTCGGGACTCACAACAAAGTCATTGCCAATACCTGGCATCGCAGCCTTCTTGCTGGGCCCCAGCAACGTCTCCTGGATGTTCGCAGCCAAGGCTCCCCCCGCTGCGGGCTGATTCGTCACCGGCGAATTCGGCGTGCTGGCCGCATTTACTACGCTGCCCATGGGAGCAGGCCCCGCGGAGTGTGCGGCAGACGCGGTTGCCCCGCCGGAATTCGCCGCCGGAGGCTGGCTGAGCACGAAGGTCAACGTGGTCCCCGGCGGCAGCACGACTCGCTGGCCCACCGCAACCGCCGTCACTGCCGAAGGCGCACTCACGTGCTGCCCGAACCCGCCGCGGATCGAGCTCACCGCGGTTACCGCGCTGCCTGCGGCGCTCTGCACTCCAGAGGACACACTTGCGGAGCTGCTCGCGACCGCAACCGAATGGCCGTTGATGGTGACCGACGCGAGCTGCGCGGCATAGCCCGATCCACTTTTCGTCAGCGTGACGGCCGCGACCGCGCCCTGCCGGATGGTGACGCCGTTGCCCGCGTCGACCGCCTTGGTTACCGAGGCGCGATACTGCTTGCCTGCGGGATCATTTGCGGAATTCACGGCGACCATCATTCTGACCACCACCGACGTGCCCGCAGCCGGAGCGGTTTGCGTTTGCGCGTGCAACGCCTGCCCAGCGTTTATCGAAGCGGAAAGGAGCAACAAGGCGACTACTAGCCCAACGTGCGTTGACGCGTTCACTAGGCGCATGACTCTCCCTTCCGTCGGCGCGACGGGGATGGCGGCGAATTCGTGAACGGCCTCATCATGGGAGCGCTACGCGCACAAAGTGAGAGACGTTTACAAAACTTTGTGCGACGTCCCCTTGCGATGTCTACCGCTTCAGCACCTGGGCTCATGGCGGTGAGCATCGCGCGCCTTGTTCTCCGTTTCCTCCCATTCGTTCGCGGGCACCGAATCGGCGACGATCCCCGCACCGGCCTGCACCGATGCGACGCCGTCGGCGATGACGCACGTGCGGATGGTGATCGCGAGATCAATTCTCCTGTCACCGGCCGCGATGTAGCCGATCGCGCCGGCGTACGGCCCGCGTCGCTCGGGCTCGAGCTCATCGATGATCTGCATCGCGCGCACCTTGGGCGCTCCCGTCATGGTGCCGGCGGGGAATGTTGCTGAAGAGCATCGATTCACTGATGGTGCCGTGACACCTTGCGCCACGTGCGCGCAATCTCGCGATCTGGCGGTGTTGGCGGCGTGCTCGCATCGTTGTACGATGGTCATGGATCACTCATTGCCGGAGCGTGCGCCATGCCGGATCCGTCCCGCCGTCGCTTTCTCGCCACGCTCGGGATCGCGGCGATCACCCCATCGCTCGCGCGCCAGATGATCGAGTCGCCGACCGTCGCGGGAACGTCCAGATCGACCCCCGCATCGCGCGGCGTGCGCGTGCGCACCATCACCGCCGGCGTCGCGATGGAGCGCGGGCTTGATCGCGAGGCCGTCGCGCGCGCACTCGAGATGCTTGCGCGCGCGAGGAAGCGCTTCGAGGCGGAGGGCTACGAGGTGCAGACGACGCGCATCACGATGCCGCCGGTGATCGCCGCGCTCGATGCGAAGGGGCGGCGCGCCGCGCTCGCTCCCATCGCCGACATCGATGCAATGGTCGCCGCAAAGGCCACGGTTTGCAGCCTCGGCCCCGTCCTCACCGTGGATCGTGCCGACGCTGATCTCGCGCCGTGGTCAGCGGAGTTGGTGAAGGCGACGAAGAGCACCTTCTTCAGCGCCGTGGTGGCATCACCCGCGAACGGTGTCGCCGCGCACGCTGCCCGAGTGGCCGCTGAGGTAATGCGGGCCGTAGGTGGCGCAGTCGCAGACGGGAAGGGAAGCTTCCGCTTTGCCGCAGCGGCGAACATTCCGGCGGGCACGCCGTTCTTCCCCGTCGGTTGGCACGAGGGAACGAGCTCGCTCGCGATCGGCCTCGAATCGGCTGATCTCGTGCGCTTGGCGTTCGCCGAGGCGAGTGATGTCGAGGACGGACGTCGCCGGCTCACCGAGCGGATGACTGCGGAGCTCCGTGCCGTGGAGAAGATTGCGTCCGCGATCGCCTCTGAAGAGAAAGTGCGCTACGGCGGAATCGACCCGTCGCCTGCGCCGATGGGCGCGGTGAGCATCGGCGCGGCGCTCGAGGCGCTCAGTCACGTCCCCTTCGGCGACGCGGGCACGCTGCGCGCGTGCGCGGTGGTGACGGAGGTGCTCAAGAGCATCCCCGTGCTGCAGTGCGGATACGCAGGGCTGATGCTCCCGGTGCTCGAAGACAAAGTCCTCGCGCAGCGCGCGATCGAGGGGCGCTACGGGCTTCGCGACCTGCTGCTTTTCTCGAGCGTCTGCGGTACTGGGCTCGATGTGGTTCCGGTTCCGGGCGATACGTCAATCGAAACGCTTACGAACATCATCCTCGATGTCGCCGCGCAGTCGGTGAAGCTCAAGAAGCCGCTCTCTGTCCGCCTCTACCTTGCACCGGGCACGAAACCCGGCGACGCGATGCACGTCAACGATCCGCTGCTCACCGATAGCGTAGTCTTTCGCGCGTAACGCTACATCACGCTCTTCGCGCCGTCGCCCTTCGTGAACAGCATGCTCGCGTGCTTGTCGCCCGCCACCGACTGCACGATGTTGATCTGATCGTCGAACAGCTCGCTCAACATCTGGTCGGAGAGCTTGAGCGCAGTGGGCGCCGGAGCGTTCGCGGCCCGCACACAGAGCCAGAGCAGATCGTTCGCGCGTCGGGAGCCGCACCACGTGAGCGGCATCGCGTGACCGGCCGCATCGCTGAGCCGAAACGTGCTGCTCACGTACGCGAACGCGGCAGCATCCGAAATGCGATCGTCGTTCGGCGTGGCGGCGCCCGCGTGCTTCGCCACCGCCGCCGCGAAGTCGCCCGCGAAGACGCGAATGCTACCCTCGAGCACACCGCCCTTCGCGTCGTACGTGATCTGAACGAGCGTGGTATGCAGTGGATGGGCTACGCCGCGCGTCGCACCGAGCGAGATCGCGACGCACCACGCCGAGATCCCGATCGCGCGCAGCGCGCGCGCGCCGCGACGCATTACCACGGCGCCCGCTGGATCGCCCAGTGCGCCGCCACGACGGCCACCAGCGACGACACGGCCACCACGCGCACCCTGAGCGGCGACGGCGCGCGCGCCGGCAGCTTCACCCACGCGATCGCGCGATCGATGCCGAACAACACTGAAAATGCCGCGATCAGCACCACGATCTGTCCGAGTTCGATCCCCACGTTGAAGCCGAAGAGCGGAAGCGCGACGTGATCGACGAAGAGGCTCTTGAGGTAGCTCGCGAAGCCTGCACCGTGCACGAGCCCGAACACCCCCGCGAACACCGGACGATATCGCCCGTTCCACGGCGCGCCGCCGCGATCCTTGACGACGATGTTCTCGATCGCCGTGATCATGATCGTCAGCGGAATCAGAAACTCGACGAGGCTGGGGGAGATCGTAAGTACTCCTGTCACCGCGAGCGCCAGCGTGATCGAGTGCCCCACCGTGAACGCCGTCACCACCCAGAGCGTCGAGCGCCAATCCTTAAACCGGTAGATCGCCGCGAGCGCCAGAAGAAAAAGGATGTGGTCCATCGCGCTGATGTCGACGATGTGCCGGAAGCCCAACTGGATGTACGTCGCGAGATCGCTCATTCCGCCGCTCCTGCCTCGAGATACGGGTTGAGCGTGCGCGCGTGCTCGAGCTCACTCGCCGCGAGATCCTGTTTGCCGAGCGCGCGATCGATCATAGCCACATGGTAGAAGAGCATCGCGTCCTGCGTGCCGAGCGCCATCGCGTGGGTCATCGTCTCGCGAGCTTCCTCGTTGCGGCCACTCGCGTGCAGCGCCCACGCGACCACATCGTAGCCGTAGATGTCCTGGCGCGTGTGCAGCTCGTCCTGCGCCTTCGCCAGCACCTCGCTCACACGACGGCCGTGGTTGAGCAGGAAGAGGCTCCATTCGCGGTGATACGCCGTCGTCTGCTTCGAGACCGCAACCTCCATCGCATGCGCGTACTCCTCGGCCCTCGAGCTATCGCCGAGTGCGAGATACGAATCGCTGATGACGCCGAGCGTCGCCGGATCGAAGCTCACCGCAACGGAGCGTTCGCCATAGTCGATGGCGCTTTTCCAGTCGTGGCGCACGCCCTCGAGCTTCGCCATCGCGCTCAGCAGCCGGTAGTCATCGGTGTGCGCCGCGAGTCCGCGCTGGTAGTCGCTCGCGGCCTCATCGATCTTGCTGCGACGCAGCTGCAGGTCGCCAATGCGCAGCCAGAACCACGCCTTCTGCTCCGCCGGCACCTCGGGCCTGTCGACGACCGCCAGCAGTGCTGCATTCATCAGGCGGTACGCCGAGTCGGGATGTCCCTCGAGCTCGGCCCAGCGTGCGAGCCGCGGCGCCACGGAGAGATCGCTCGTGTTCCCGGCAATTGAAGCGAAGCTCGCGCGCGCGTCGCCATAGTGGCCGAGCTCCATCTGGATCTCGCCGACGGACGCGCGGAAGGCGGCGTTGGAGGTGTCGCGCTCACGCAAGTCCTCCGCTATTCCGAGCGCGTCGCCGAAGCGATGCTCGGAGAGGAGCGACGCGGCGAGCGCCTGGCGCGCCTTCGTGTTGTGCGTGCCGCGATTGTTGAGCGACTTGCGCGCGGCGGCCTCGGAGCGAAGCACGTCGTGATAGTCGCCAGTTGCACGGGCGCGGCGCATGTAGAAGAGCGCGAGTGTGCCGAGCGCCATACCGCCCGTGGGATCGCTGTGCGCGACGCCCTCGTAGAAGACGATGTTCGAGTCGAGCATCTGCGCCGGCGTCAATCGCGCCTG
>PLMM01000189.1 GCA_003142495.1 Gemmatimonadota bacterium
GCTACTGGGAGAAGGATGTCGTGACGCCGGAGTGGACGATGAGCGACGATGGGATCGTGAGCGTGCCGCGCGACAAGCCAGGGCTCGGTGTCACCGTCGATGTCGCTCGCGTCGACGATCTCACCGTGCGCACACAGACCCTGACCGCCAAGTGAGCATCGGGTGAGCACCGCAATCGACGACATCGCCCTTCCGCCTGCTGTCGCGAGCCACTTCTCCCAGGATGCCGCGCGGCGACTCGTCGAGCTGCGCCGCGATCTGCACAGGCATCCCGAGCTTTCGTGGCAGGAGAAGGAGACGGCAAACAAGCTCGTCGCCGCGCTCGCGTCATTCGGCATCACGGATGTCGCGCGCGTCGCGGGCACGGGGCTCGTGGCGCGCGTGCCGGGGCGCGATCGCTCGGCGCCCATCGTCGCGCTGCGCGGCGACATCGACGCGCTCCCCATCACGGAGAGCACGGGACTTCCATTCTCTTCGGAGAACGCCGGCATCATGCACGCCTGCGGCCACGACGTGCACGCGTCGTGGGCTGTCGGCGCCGCTCATCTGCTCGCGGCGTCACCGGCAAGCGGCGATGTGCTCGTCGTCTTTCAGCCGGCCGAGGAAGTGGGCGATGGCGCGCGCGCCATACTCGAGAGCGGTACGCTCGCAAACGTCGCGGCGATCTTCGGCGGCCACGTCGATCGTCGCTTCGAGGTTGGACAGGTCGTCGCGCAGGCGGGCGCGCTCGCGGCATCGACCGATACCTTCGAGATCGAGGTTGCAGGCGCGGGCGCGCACGGCGCGCGCCCGCACGAGTCCGCAGATCCGATCGTCGCGGCGGCGGCGATCGTCACCGCGCTGCAAGCGCTCGTCTCGCGCCGGCTCGATCCGGCGCAGCCTGGCGTGGTGACCGTGGGCACGTTCAACGCCGGTACGGCCTCGAACATCATCCCCGATCGCGCGCGTCTCACGGGAACCATACGCGCGACCACCGTCGCGGCGCGCACGCTGCTCACGCGCGAGCTGGCGGCGCTCGTGACCGGCGTTGCCGCCGCCTACGGCGTGAGCGCCACGACGACGCTTGGCGGTGGTACGCCGCCGATCGTGAATCCGGAGAGGATGGCATCGATCGCCGCGCGCGCCGTCACCAACGTGCTCGGCGAGGCCGCGCTCGTACCGCTCGGAACGACCAACATGGGCGGCGAAGACTTCGCCGTGTACATGGAGAGCATGCCGGGATGCTTCCTGCGCATCGGCGCGCGCGAGCCAGGCGGCCGCGTGATCGCCGCCCATTCGCCTGGTTACTACGCGGCCGAGGGAGCGCTGTTCATCGGCGCCGCGGTGCTCGCGGAAGCGGCGCGTGTTGCGTCGGCGACGCTCGCCGGAGCGCGCGAGACGTCGTGAGTGTTGCCGCTCACACACGCGTCAGTGCGTGGAGCTTCGTGATCGTCGCCCAGTTGCGGCTCGTGGCGGCGTCGCCGAGTTGCTTCGCAATCGCCAGTACGATGCTGCTCTCGAGAATGCCCTGTGGGCACCAGAGATACGCCGCGTGCGTGCCGACGCCGAGCTTCTCGCTCCCCCAGTCCTGCTTCGCGAGTGCCTCGGCGCGCGAGCGGGCCGCTGCGTCCGCGAGCACGNNTAGTCACGAGAAAGCGCGATGGATTCGTCTCGCCCTCCTCGAACGGATTCTCTTCGACAATCTCCGAGAGCTGATCCGCCGTGACCACGAGCACGCGGCAGGAGACGCCGATCTGCGACGCGATCTCCTTCTGGATCTTGGCGGCCGCCTTGGCGTCGGCGCGCGGCGCAGAGAAGACGATGTTGCCGCTGTTGAGCAGCGTCTTCACGTCTCGGTAGCCGAGCCCTTCGCAGAGCGCGCGCAGGTCGGCCATCGGAACGCGCTTGGCCTTCCCGACGTTGATGCCGCGGAGGAGCGCAACGTGCATTACCCGCGTGGACTTTCGTGCAACCACTCTGCATTCTCCGTCGTGATGAAAAGCTCGTACCCGCTATCCGCATCCAGACGTTATCATAGGTGATGACCGAGATCAAATATGAGCCGCGCTGGCCCGTCGCTCTCGCATCGCTTGCGGCCGCGTCGCTCCCCTTCGCGCTTCCGCGCTCGCTGAGCATGTTCCCGCCGTGGATCGTCGCCCTGCTGGTCTCTCTGCTCGTGATCGCCGCCGTCGTCACCCACTACACGCACAAGCCCATGCTGAACCAGCTGTTCGGCTACGCGATGCTCGTGGTGCTGACGGCGGCGCTGCTGTATTCGCTCACCACGCTGATCCTGGCGCTGCCGCACCACACGGAGGTGGCCTCGCGGCTGCTCGAGTCGGCGGCAATGATCTGGGTGACGAACGTCATTGTCTTCGCGGTGTGGTACTGGCGGCTCGACGCCGGCGGCCCGAACGCGCGCGACGTGCGACAGTCGCATTCGCGGGGCGCCTTCCTCTTTCCGCAGATGGCGACCATCGTTCCCGGCACCGATGGAAAGTCGATCGCCGAAGTGGAGAAGTGGCGCCCGCAGTTCGTCGACTACCTTGCGCTCTCCTTCTACACGTGCACCTCGTTCGCGCCGACGGATGTGCCGGTGCTGTCGCGCTGGGCAAAGCTCATGATGATGATACAGGCCGTGATGTCGTTGACGACGGTGGCGCTGCTGGCGGGAAGGGCGGTGAACATCCTGTAGGCGCGATCGCTCTACGACGATGCGCCGTTGGCAGAGTCGAGCACGGGGTGATACGATATAGTGGGTTTTCCGGCCCCCTGTAACAGCCGAATCGACGATTCGAAGCGAAAGATCGGGCACGCGCGCTCGGCACTGCAGTCACACCAGGGGCGCGTTGCGGCGTCGTGACCGATCGAGGGTAGATGAAAGGGTCCACTAAGGCGCTCAGTGTTACGAGTCTCCCAGCTTCGGGAATCGATCGCGATACCGCGGTCGCGTTGATCGCGGCGGGCGGAGACATCGCGCTGGTCGTCGACGGCGCTGGAGTCATCCGTGACGTCGCCGGAAGCGAGGCTGCAGAGCCCGGAAATTCGGAGCTGCGCGGGTGGCTCGGCCGCCTGTGGGTCGAGACCGTCACCGCGGATTCGCGCGGCAAGGTCGAGGCGATGCTGCGAGATGCCGCGTCGTCCGGTGTTTCGCGCCGGCGCCAGGTGAATCACCCGACGGCCGCCGGCCCCGATCTCCCCGTGTCGTACACTGCCGTGTGCCTCGGCGGCGGCACCGTCGTGGCCGTCGGCCGCGACATGCGGCCGATCGCGTCGCTGCAGCACAGGCTCGTCGAGACGCAGCAAGCGCTCGAGCGCGACTACCGGCGGCTGCGTCACGTCGAGACGCGCTATCGCCTGCTCTTCCAGGGGTCTGCCGAGGCGATTCTGATCGTCGATGCGGCGACGCGTCGCATCGTCGATGCGAATGATGCTGCCGCGCGACTCTTCGACAAGACTCCCGACAAGCTCAACGGGCGCACCTTCCCGATCGGCATCGACGTCTCGTCGGAGCCCGCGCTCGAGGATGCGCTCGCGAATGCGCGTAGCGTCGGACGCTCGGGCGCAATCGCGGTGCGTCTCGCCGGCAACGGGCCAACGGTCGACGTCTCGATCTCGTGCTTTCGACAGGACGCCGTGTCGCTCTTCCTCGTTCGCTTCGGAACGGCGGCGATTGGGAAGCAGCAAGATGGGGAAATGGGTGGCGAGGTGGTGGAGCTGCTGTCGAATGCGCCCGACGCGTTCGTCATCACGGATGTCGAAGGACGCGTGATGTCGACGAATCGCGCCTTTCTTGATGTCGTGCAGCTCTCGGGGGAGCGACAGGCGCACGGTCGCCTGATCAGCGACTGGATCGGCAGGCCGGGCGCGGATCTACCGGTGTTCCTCGCGATGCTGCGCAAGCACGGGGTGGTTCGCCGCATGGACACGGCCGTGCGTGGCGAGCAGGGAGGAAGCACCGAGGTCGAGGTGTCGGTCACCGCGGCGCACGACGCCGAGGAGCCGTGTCTGGGGTTCATCCTGCGCGACATTGGGCGGCGCATTGCGCACGGTCCGCAGGGCGCGCGCGATCTCACGCGCGCGGTGGAAGAGCTCACGTCGCTGGTGGGTCGCACGTCGTTGCGCGATCTGCTGCGTGACACCACGGATCTCGTGGAGCGGCACTTCATCGAGGCGGCGCTCGAGCTCACGAACAACAACCGGACTGCCGCGTCAGAGGTATTGGGGCTGAGCCGGCAGAGCCTGTACGTGAAGCTGCGCAGGCATGGCCTGGCAGCCGGCGGAAACGCTGAAGGGGGGTCATGATTCAGCCCATCGCGCTTGCGGGCGCGCGCCCCACGTTGATCGGTCTGCCGTACGACGCGAGCTCATCGTTCTTGCGAGGGCCCGCGCTCGCGCCCGCGCGCATCCGCGAGGCGCTGCACTCGTCACAGTCGAACGGATGCAGCGAGAGCGGCTTCCACGTGCTCGGGCCCGACGGACTCGCGGATGCCGGCGATCTCGACTTACCGGGCACGGGCGACGCGCGACTCATGATCGAGAGCGGCATTCGCGCGCTCATCGCCTCTGGCGCGCGCCCGTTGTCGCTCGGCGGCGATCACTCGGTCACCTATCCCGTGTTGCGCGCGGTCGGCCCGTTGGCTCCGGGGCTCACGATCCTGCAGATCGACGCGCATCCCGATCTGTACGGCGACTTCGAGGGCGACCGCTTCTCGCACGCGTGCCCGTTCGCGCGCATCATGGAAGAGGAGCTCGCGTCGCGGCTCGTGCAGGTGGGGATCCGCACGATGAATGCGCGGCAGCGCACGCAGGCGGAGAAATTCGGAGTGTGCGTGATCGACATGCGCGCGTGGGCCGCGGGTACGCGTCCCGAGCTGCGCGGGCCGCTCTACGTGAGCATCGACATGGACGGGATCGATCCTGCGTTCGCGCCAGGAGTGTCGCATCGGGAGCCGGGCGGGCTCACGGTGCGCGAGGTCGTGACGATGATTCAGTCGCTCCCGGGGCCGATCGTCGGCGCGGATGTCGTGGAGCTCAATCCGACGCAGGACTCTGGGGGCGCCTCGGCGACCGTCGCGGCGAAGCTCGTACGTGAGCTTGCGAGCAGGATGCTCGAGTGGTCGGACGACAACTAGCGCGGCATGACATCACTACGCACAGCCGTTCACGTCGCGATCGCGGCATCTTCCATCGCTGCGCTCGGCGCGCGGGCGCAGGGCACGCTTCCGATCACGAAGCTCGCTCCCGACGTCTACCTCATCGTGTCGCCGGCGGGCAATCTCGTCGCGGAGACATCGGCGAGCGGGATCGTGCTCGCCGGCGCGCAATCCGCGGCTGCGACGGCCGGCGTCGTCGCAGCGCTTCGCACGGTGTCGGCAGCGCCGATCCGCTACGTGCTCTTCGCGCCCGGGGACTCGATGGGCGACGAGGGCGACGCGGGGTGGAGCGAGCGCAATGCGACCGTCGTCGCGCACGAGCGGATGCGGATGAATGCGCCGCACGTGATCTCGGCGCTGGGCTTTTCCGAAGTGTTGCAGATCTATCTCGACGGAGGGTCGATCCACGCGGTGCATCAGCCGCCGGGGCACACGAGAGCCGACATCATCGTCCATTTCGAGAGCAAGCGCGTGCTCTACCTCGGCAACGCCTTCGTCGCGAAGGGTTATCCGCGCATCGATGTGCACGGCGGCGCATCGATCGACAGCCTGATCAAGGAAGTGACGCCGTTCGCGGCCTTCGAGGGTGTGCAGATCGTGCCCGGCCGCGGCGCGGTCTCGAGCGCGGCGGATGTCGGGGCCTACCGCGACATGCTCACTGGCGTGCGCGCGAAGGTGGCGGCGCTCGTTGCGCAGAACAAGGCGCTCGCCGACGTGATCGCGGCCAAGCCAACCGCACGGTGGGACGCGACCTACGCGCGGGGCAGCGCGGCGCCGGATCGTTTCGTGGAGAGCGTGTACCAGTCGCTCAAGCACTGAGCGATCGCTTACAACGAAGCGGCTAGGTCGTGATCGAGATGGCCACCGCTTCGACCGGAGCAGGCTCCGGCGAAAGCAGTGCAGACATGCGCTCGAGCGCCTGATCCGCGAGCTCGCGATCTGCGGGCACGCCGTCGGCGGCGGCAAGCTGCCGCTTGAGCGCGTCGAACATCTCGCGAGTGAAGCCGTACGGGTGATCGTGCAGCAGCACGATCGCCAGCGCACGGTAGCGCTTGAGGTGGCGAAGGCGCGTGATCAGCGACTCGACCTCGTCCGACGAATGATTACGGCCGGACCGCTCGAGGGCTGCCCATTCAGCCTTGGTGAGTGCCGGCGGCAACTCCTCGCTCATACTCAGCCTTCCGCGTCTGCGACGGTCGCTTCCGCGACCGGTGCGGCGGGAACGGCGGCTCCTGCGGGGCGCTGACGCTGCCACGATGTGGTGCGCGGCCGCGCGCGGCCGGCAAGGAGTTCCTCGTGGTACGCGAGGATGCGACTCTTCACGTTGGCATTGGTGTCGGTCGACTCTGCGCGAAACGGAGCGTACCGATTGCGCGTGTCGTTGGACACGGTGAACCACCACCAATCCGTCGGATGCGCCACGGACTGCTTTTCAACGAAACAGCTGAAAGTGCGCCCGGCGTCTTCGAACTCGAACTCCTTCACACGCGTCTCCTGTATACAGTTCAGTAATCTAACGGGTTTCGCACCCTCGTGGAGCCTTGCGGGGGAGCAAAAATCGTTACCGAGCCCCCGGAGAGGCGATCGACGCGCGCACTTCGGCCTCGAGCTCCTGACGGAGCCGAGCGAGCTGCTTCACGCGCTTGTTCTTGATCGCCCCCATTATCGATCGCGCAATAGAGAAGGTGGTGAGCTCGACCGCTAATCCCGCCGCCACCGCCGCGACCCATGAGTGGGTGGCGGTCGCCGCAGCCGAAGCAGCGAACACGGCCAGGCTCGAGGTGCCACCGACGATTCCTCCATACAATCCGCCGGCGATCTGTCCCAGCCGCTCATCGATACGGATGCGCGTGCGCCCACCGCGCGGAACGATCGACACGCTGACGTTGCGCCCCTTGCGACTCAACATGCGCGAGCTCCACGTGAGCGAGCGCCCGAGCGAGCTGACGGATCCTTCATCGCCGAGTACGCCGCGAATCGTGTCGACGACGAGCTCGTAGTCGCCGGCGGCGATCTCGCCTTCGATGTCGGAGTCCTCCTGGAGCCGATAAGGCGCGGCGAAGAGCGGGCCGAGGATTGGGCGATTCGGGGGCGGCGAGAGGGCGAGCTCGGCGCGCGCGCGCGAGCCGCGCACGAGCCCGAGCTCCGCCGCCGCGCGCTCGACGTGCTCGCGCGAGATCCCCGCTTCCACCGCACTCTCGCGCACGCGCTCCATCGCGATTCCGCTCGTGAGACTCGCCGGCGCTGTCGAAGGAAGGGGCGCGATCGCCGGCGCGGGGTGCGACGCAGTCGCGGCTTGCAGATTCGCCGCGCGCTCCCACACTGCCTGCGCCTGTTGCTCCGACAACAACGGCGCGCGGAGGTTCTCTGGCTTCCGCCGCTTCTCCCACGCCTCGTCGAGCGCGCGCGCGAGCGCATCGCCGGTCGCGTAGCGCGCGTCGGGTGACTTCGCGAGACATCGGTCGATCACATTTGCAATCGTTTCGGGGACGCTCGGCGCAACGGAGAGCAGCGTCGGCGGCGCCTTCGTCACGTGGGCGACGATCACCGCCGATGCGCTCTCGTTGTCGAACGGCAGTCTGCCGCTCAGCGCCTGGAAGGCGACGACGCCGAGTGAGTAGAGATCGCTGCGGCCGTCGATCTTGTCGCCGGAAACTTGTTCGGGGCTCATGTAGTGGACGGAGCCGAGCACCTGTCCCGTCATCGTGAGCGGCGCCGCCTCGGCGACGCGCGCGATGCCGAAGTCGGTGACCATCGCGCGACCGGAGCGCGCGTCGAGCAGAATGTTTTCCGGCTTGATGTCGCGGTGGACGATGCCGCGCTCGTGCGCGTACGCGAGGGCGAGGGCGACGTCGCGGATGATGGGGAGCACGATCCCCGCATCGAGGACACCCTCGCGCCTGAGCCGCTCCGCGAGCGACTCGCCCTCGACGTAGCTCATCACGAAGTAGACGCGCGACTCGATCTCGCCCGCGCCGTAGATCGCGACGATGTTTGGATGCGCGAGACGCGCGGAGGTGCGCGCCTCGCGGAGGAATCGCTCGCGCACCTCGGCGGTGTCGGCGAGAAGCGGCGGAAGCACCTTGATCGCGACTTTGCGATCGAGCTTCACGTCGTGCGCGAGGTAAACGATCCCCATGCCGCCGCGGCCGAGCTCTCGCTCGATGTCGTACTGGCCGGAGAGAGCGGCGGCGAGAGGGGCGATTTCGGGCGATATGGGGGCGGAAGTCACCCCAAATGCTATTGCACGCCGGACGCCGCGAAAAGGCTCAACGCGTTCGGGAGGTCCGGCGTCCGGGGCGGGCGTCGGCTCGCGCTAATGGACCGTAACCGTTCCCGATTCGACCGTCCGCCCGTGTACCGTGCAGAAGAACGAGAAGATGCCGGCTCGCGGGAAGCGTACCGTGAAGGTGCCGGTGGACTGGATGGTCGACGCGGTGATGGTAGCATCGTCGAACGTCACGCCGTGGGCATTATTGCCCGTCCAGACCCAGGTCACGGTGCGTACGGGGGCGACGATGACCGCGGTGGGGCTGTAGCCGTTGTCGAAGATGAGGACCGAGGCCGTATCGAGCGCTCCGGAGCTGTCGGGGGTGCCGGTTCCGCCGCCACCGGTGCCTCCAACCTGCGTTCCGCGATTATTGAACGGATCTAACGTCGATTCATCGAAGCATCCGACGGCGACGATAGTTACTAGCGCCAGAAATGCGAGCAGGGTACGGCGCATCATGCCTCCTCGCGGGAACCGCCGCGATAGCGGAAAAACGGCAAAAAATGGGTGACAGTGGGCTTGACCTACCCCCCATTGGGAGGCTACTAAGTCGTTGTATCAGAAAGGACGAACAGAACTGCGGTCGGAAACGTATATTGGGCAGGAATTGACGAAACTTTAGGCCCCCAATCGGTGTT
Organism: Gemmatimonadota bacterium; assembly: GCA_003142495.1. Classification (GTDB taxonomy): domain Bacteria; phylum Gemmatimonadota; class Gemmatimonadetes; order Gemmatimonadales; family Gemmatimonadaceae; genus FEN-1250. Next base: position 9,045 of record PLMM01000189.1, read on the forward strand.
AGGATAACAGCGATCCTTCCTAATTCTTCAAGCATTTGGCGCCTGGTGGCGACGCATGAGCCCGCCAGGACAGGGAGATTTCATTGACCATGGCAACAGCACCCCGCACCCGTTCCCGTCGTCGTACGGCCACCCCGGCGG
>PLMM01000277.1 GCA_003142495.1 Gemmatimonadota bacterium
AGCGGCTCGTTGAAGAGGAAGACCTTCGGCTTGCGGACGACCGCGCGGCCGACCGCGACGCGCTGGCGCTGTCCGCCCGAGAGCTTCACGCCGCGCTCGCCCACGCGCGTGTTCATGCGATCGGGAAGGCGCTCGATGAACTCCGTCGCGTGCGCCGCCCGCGCCGCTGCATCGATCTCCGCATCCGTCGCGTCGGCGCGCGCGTACGCGATGTTGTCGCGCACCGTGCCGCTGAACAGCGCGGGCTCCTGCGGCACGATCCCGATCGCGCCGCGCAGATCGGCGAGCGCGAGCGCGCGGACGTCGATGCCGTCCAGCGTCACGGCGCCCTGCTGCACATCCCAGAAGCGCGGCACCAGCGACGCGATCGTCGTCTTCCCCGCGCCCGACGGGCCGACGAGCGCCACCACCTCGCCCGGCGCGATCGAGAAGCTCACGTCGTGCAGCACGTCGGGGAGCTCGTCGCCGTAGCGGAAGGTGACGTCCGCAAGGCGCACATCTCCGCGCACGGGCCTCGGCAGCGCGGTGCGCGCGGCCGGGTCCGCGATCGTCGGCTTCGTCTCGAGCAGGTCGAAGACTCGCCGCGCCGCGCCAATCGCCTCCTGATATGCGCCGAAGAGCTGACCCAGCGCGCCCACCGCCGCCGCCACGAAGAACGCATAGAAGAGAAACTCGACCAGCGCGCCACCGGTGAGTTGATGCGCAAGTACGAGCCGCCCACCCTGCCAGAGCACCGCCGCCACACCCGCAAAGCCCGCGAAGGTGATCACGCCGAAGAACACGCCGCGCACGAGCGCCCGGTGTATCGCCGCTTCGACGACGTCGCCCAACTGTGCATCGTAGCGCTCGCTCTCGGCAGTCTCGCGCGTGAAGCTCTGCACGATGCGGATCTGCGAGAAGGCCTCGTCCGCGGTGCCCATCGCATCGGCGACGCGATCCTGCACGATGGTGCTCGCCTTCCGCATCGCGCGGCCGAAGATGAACGCGGCGCCCACGACCACAGGCACCACCGCGAGCGTCGTCACCGTGAGCTGCGGATGCGTGATGGTCAGCATCACGATGCCGCCTACGAGATACACCAGCTGCCGCATCAGCTCCGTCGACTGATACGTCATCACGCTCTGCAGCAGCGTGAGATCGGTGCTCAGCCGGCTCGTCAGCTCGCCCGTGCGCTGATCGGCGAAGAAGCCGGGGGATAGCCGCACCAGATGCGCGAACAGCTGACTGCGCAGCTTCGCGATCACCTTCTCGGCCACCGCGGTGATCAGCCACACCTGCACGAAGCTCAACACGCCCTGCACGGCGAAGATCAGCACGAGCACGAGCGCGAGCTTGTTCAGCAGCCCGCCGTCGCCCTTTACGAACGCCGCGTCGAGCAGCTCGCGCACGACCAGCGGGAAGGCGAGCCCGATCGCCGAGCTGACGAGCAGCGCCAGCGTGCCGAGTGCCAGCGCGCGCCAGTACGGCCGCAGGCGCGCAAGGAGAGGGCGCAGCGGCGTAGGAGAGGGAAGCGTGCGCCGCTTGACCTCAGGCGCGGCGAGAGCGCTCAGCGCGCCGCTCCGGCGATCCAACTGCGCACCGTTCGCACATCGGGCTCGATGCGCTGACGCTTCGCCACGATTCCCTCGAGCCGCGCGATCAACGCGCTCGCGCTCACGACACTCTCGTCGGGACCCTTCGACCAATTGCCGGGATGCCACTCGCGCACGCGCACACCAGCCGCGTTCCGCGCGAGCAACAGCACGTGGTCGTGCGCGCCGCCGTCGCTCACGAGGTGCACCGCGAGCTCGCCATTCTCCATCTGCGGCGGCACCGGCCTCTCGAGCATCAGCGGGAGATGATGCGGTCGACCACCATCGCCACGAAGAGAAGCGCGAGATAGAGCAGCGAGTACTTATAGAGCCACCACGCGGCCGCATTCCACACGGGCTTCCTGAGCACCTGGATCACGCCGCCGAGCATCAGCGCGTTGAGCGCGACAGCGGAGACCACGTAGAAAAGTCCGAAGGCGCCGAAGAGCGCGGGGAGCAGCGTGAGCGCGATGAGGATGAACGTGTACCAGAGCATGTTCCACATCGTCTCGCGCTCGCCCCACACGAGCGGCGCCATCGGTACGCCCGCGCGCTTGTAGTCCACCTGCTTGTTGAGCGCGAGCGCCCAGAAGTGCGGGGGCGTCCAGTAGAACACGATCAGGAAGAGATAGACCGCGGCGAGATCGACGTGTCCCGTCGCCGCCGCCCAGCCCACCAGCGGCGGAAAGGCGCCGGCCGCGCCCCCGATCACGATGTTCTGCGGCGTGCGTCGCTTGAGCCAGCGCGTGTAGACGAACACGTAGAAATAGAATCCCGCAAGCGCGAGCACCGCGGACGTCACGTTCACCTTGTACGAGAAAATGCCCGTAGCGGTCGTCGACAGGAGGATGCCGAAGGCGAGTACGGCGCGCCGGTCCATTCGCCCACTCGGGATCGGGCGCAGCCGCGTGCGCGCCATCTGCTCATCGATGTCGCTGTCGATGAACATGTTCACCGCGTTCGCGCCGCCGGCCATGAGATAGCCGCCCAACAGCACCCAGAGCACGAGCGTGATGCTCGGGCTCGCTGCGACGTACATCGGTGCGATCGTCGTCACCAGCAGCAGCGAGATGATCCGCGGCTTCGTGAGCATGACGAGATCGCGGCTGAACGAGTTGCTGCGCACGGAGACAGCGGCGGAGGTCGTCATCGCGCGGGCGTGCCCTGCGCATTCGGGAATCGCGCGAGCCACGCCAGTGCGAAGAGCGTCAGCCAGATCGCTACGCCATCAGCCTCGTGGAGCGAGCGCATGGCAGGGGGAAGATGCATCTCGACCATCCCTGCAGCGATCACGAGCTGCAGAAAGATCAGCGCGAAGGCCACGCGCACGGTGCGAACGACAATCGGCGCATCCTTGCGCTTCGCGAATCCAATCATGAGGCCCAGGACGTGGAAAAAAAGTAGAAAGGCGAGAATGCGATGCGTGAATTGCACGTGCTGCGGCGGAAGGGGCAAGAAGGATCCGCGGCAGAGCGGAAATCCCTCGCACGCGCTGTTCGCGCCCGGGATCTTCGCGGTCAGCCCGCCAAAGAGCACTGTCACGAGCGCGATCGCGGCGGCGGCGGCCGAGCCTCGCGCGGCGCGCGTGCGCGAGGGAATCGCGCCGATCGCCGCCGCACCGCCGAGTCCACCTGCGCGCAGCACGGTCGTCGTGAGCGCGGCGAGTAGCAGCGCTCCGTTCAGCAGATGCGCGACCGTCGCTGCCGCCGTGTTGCCCATGCGCACGGTGACCATGCCAAGCAGTGCCTGCAGCACGATCAGCGCGCCCGCGAGCATCGCCGCGCGCAGCACGCCCAAGCGCCCGGACACACCGGGCTCGGCGCGCTTGAGATACGCGAGGAGCACCAGGCCGGCTACCATCGCAACCGTGAGCGCGGCGAGCAGGCGGTGCGTCCACTCGATCACGAGCGTCGGCTGATCCAGCGGCGGGAACCAGCTCCCGAAGCAGCGCGGCCAGTGGTCGCCGCAGCCCATCCCGGACCCGGAGATGCGCACGATCGCGCCGAAGACGATGAGCGCGTACGCCAGCGCGAGCGTCGCGTATGCGAGCCGTCGTAGAGCTCTCATGTGCGAACGCTCACGGAATCAACTGGAAGGAGGCCATTGGATGCAGCCGACGCCACGTGAAGACCAGCACGAACACGAGCATCACTGCGGGGAGAACCGTCCATGCCACCTCGATGGCTCGCGTCGGCGCAGCGGTGCCGTCTGGACGCTGGGCGCGCGCCCGCAGCGCAGAGCGCACGATGGCGGCCTGCGACAGCGCGCACCCCAGCGCCGCCAACCAGAAGATCACGTCGGATACCAATGTCGGAATAGTCCTTGAAAGTTGATCGGCCAGCCTATAGCAGGCAACTAGCAGGCAACTAGCAGGCAACTAGCAGGCAACTGGCGAATCGCAGGGTGCCGCACGGGCAGCACAGCTGTAATATGGGCCATGCAAGCCGCCCCCATCTCAGCCGAAGCGCCCTCCCGCCTCCCGCGCCGGCTCGGTCTCTTCAGCGCCGTCGCGGTGCTCGTCGGCTCGACGATCGGCTCCGGCATCTTCCGATCGCCCGCCGGAATAGCCGACAAGCTCCCCGGTCCACTCCCGCTGCTCTCGGTGTGGCTCTTCGGCGGCGTCTTCGTGATGTGCGGCGCGCTGACGCTGGCCGAGGTGGCGAGCGCGCTTCCGGCAACGGGCGGGCTGTACGTGTTCATTCGCGAGGCGTGGGGGCGGCGCATGGCCTTCCTCTTCGGATGGTCCGAGCTGCTCCTGATTCGCGCGGCATCGCTCGGCGCCATCTCGACGACCTTCGCCGAATATCTCTTTCGCGTGTTGGGGCACGAGCCGAGCGTCGAGCCGTATGCGACGTACGTGCACTGGGTGGCGGCGCTCGCAATCGCGCTGACGGCGACGTTCAACTACATCGGCTTGAAGTGGGGATCGCTCGTGCAGAATCTGACGACGGTCGCCAAGTACGGCGGGCTGCTGTTCATCGTGATCATCGCGATTGCGCTCGGGCTGCCGCAAACGGGCGGGCACTTCACGCCGGCGGTGCCACCGNNCCGGGAAGCTTCTCGCTTGCGCCCTTCGGGCTCGCGCTGATCTCGGTGCTCTGGGCGTACGACGGCTGGGAAGACGTGAGCCTCGTCGGCGGCGAGGTGAAGGACGCGCGGCGCACGCTGCCGCGCGCGATCATCATCGGGACGGTCGCGGTGATCGCGATCTACGCGCTGGCGAACATCGCGTATCTCTCGGTGCTCGATGTCGAGACTATTCGCCACTCGCGACTCGTGGCGGCGGATGTGGCGTTCAAGGTGATCGGCGCGCCGGGGGTTGTGTTCGTGGCGGTGACGGTGATGCTGTCCACCTTCGGCA
>PLMM01000130.1 GCA_003142495.1 Gemmatimonadota bacterium
GCCGGTCACTGGCTCGACGCGGATGAAGGCGGGGACTGCGACCAAGCTCGTGCTCAACGCGATCTCGACAGGCGCGATGATCCGCATCGGAAAGACGTTCGGCAATCTGATGGTCGATCTGCGAGCGATGAGTGCCAAGCTCGTCGACCGCGGCGAGCGCATCGTGATGGAAGTGACGGGGGTGGAGCGCCCCGCGGCGCGCGCCCTCATCGACAGCGCGGGTGGAAGCGTGCGCACGGCCATCGTGATGCATCAGCGCGGCTTCTCGCGCGCGCAGGCGGAGACTGCACTGCGCGATGCGGGCGGCGTCGTGCGCCGCGTGATTCCGAACGCTCCGCCGCCGGTCGAGTGAGAGATGATCGCGCGAGTGGCGACGTGCTCGTAGGCCTCATGTCCGGCACCTCCGCCGACGGCATTTCGGCAGCCGCCGTGCGCTTCGACGCAAGCGGCGAAAAGCCGAGCGCGACGCTGCTCGCGTATCACGAGCAGCCGTACGTCAGCGCGCAACGCGAGCGCCTGCTCCGTGCCATTGATGGTGTATCGCTCGCTTCGCTCGCTGGCGCCTCGCTCTCGGCGCTCTCGCGTCTGGACTTCGAGCTCGGCGCGTGGCTCGCGGATGCGGCGCTCGCGGTGATCGGCAACGCGGGGCTCGTGCCGCGCGAGGTGCGCGCGATCGCGTCGCACGGGCACACGATCTGGCACGAGGCGCCGCTCGCGACGTGGCAGATCGGGCAGAGCGCGGTGATCGCGGAGAAGACGGGGATCGATGTGATCAGCGACTTCCGTGTGCGCGACGTTGCCGCAGGGGGCCAGGGCGCGCCACTCGTCGCGATAGCGGACAGGCTGCTCTTCGGCGCCGACGGCGCGTGGCGCGCGCTGCAGAACATTGGCGGAATAGGCAATGTGTCCGTCGTGCCACCGCGCGGCGTCGATGCGCCGGTCGTGGCCTTCGACACGGGGCCCGGCGTCGCGATCATCGATGGCGTCGTGCGCACGCTCGTGCCGGGGCTCGCGTACGATGTGGACGGCACTCTCGCCAAGCGCGGCACAGCGATCGAGCGCGTCGTTGCCGAGTCGCTCGCGGAGCCCTACTTCGCATCGCCGCCGCCCAAGTCCACCGGCCGCGAGCTCTTCAACCGCGCGTACATCGCGCGTTTCGTCGCGCGCTGTCGCGAGGCGCACGCTGCCGCGACGAACGAGGACATCGTAGCCACCGCCGTCGCCTTCACCGCGCGCTCGATCGCGGATGCGTATCGCCGCTTCATCACGGCGCCGGTCGCCGACGTCGTGATCTCCGGCGGCGGCGCACGGAACCCGGCGTTGGTTGGTGCGCTCACCGCAGCCCTCGCGCCGCTGCCCGTGCGCATGTTCGACACCGTCTTCTTCGACGGCGACGCAAAGGAAGCCGTCGCCTTCGCCTTCCTCGGCCGCCTCTTCCTCGAGCGGCGCGCGGGGAACGTGCATGGCGCCACCGGCGCGCGCGGCCCGCGCGTCCTCGGCAAGCTCACGCCCGCATGAGTGGATTCGCATGAGCGCCGTCGCATGAGCGCCAACGCCGCGCTCCTTCTCCCCGCGATTCGCTGGGACGCGAACCATGGCTTCGGCCACGAGCGCGCGGCCATCGACAAGGCGCTCGCGCTCGGCGTCGGCGGCTTCATCCTCTTCGGCGGCGACCAGGAGCGCGTGCGCGCGCTCACGAAGGAGCTGCGCCAGAAGTCGCGCGTGCCGCTCCTGATCGCCGCCGATCTCGAGCGCGGCGCGGGGCAGCAGTTCGCGGGAGCGACGGGGCTGCCGCCGCTCGCGGCGATCGCATCGCTCAACGACGCGGATGCCGTGCGCCGCGCCGCGCGTCTCACCGCGCGCGAGGCGCGCACGCTCGGCCTCAACTGGGATCTCGCCCCCGTCTGCGATCTCGACATCGTTCCCGAGAATCCGATCGTCGGCACGCGCTCGCTCGGCGGCGACTCGCGCCGTGTCGCGATGCTCGCGCAGGCGTGGATCCAGGCGTGCCAGGCGGAGGGCGTGCTCGCGTGCGCGAAGCACTTTCCGGGGCACGGCCGCACGCGCACCGACTCGCACTCGGGACTCCCCGTCGTCGACGCATCGCGCGCCGATCTCATGGAGCACGATCTCGCACCCTTCCGCGCTGCGATCGAGGCGGGTGTGGCCGGTGTGATGACGGCGCACGTCGCCTATCCCGCGCTCGACGCGAGTGGCGCGCCGGCGACGATGTCGCGCGAGATGCTGCAGTGGCTGCTGCGCCAACAGATGCGCTTCGAAGGGCTGATCGTCACCGACGCGATGATCATGGAGGGCGCAATCGCCGAGTATGGCGAGGATGAGGCGGCGATCCGCGCGCTCGATGCGGGGTGCGACCTGCTGCTCTATCCGAAGGATCTCGAGGCAGTGGCGAGCGCGCTCGATCGCGCGGTGGCGAGCCGCCGCCTCGACGCGGGGCGCATCCAGACGTCGCTGCGGCGCAGGCTCAAGTGGGCGCAGTGGTCGTCGCCGCCAAACGAGTATCGCCGTCCCTCGGGCACCGACGTGCTCTGGGGCGCGCAGCTCGCCGACCGCGTCATCCACGTGGTGCAGGGGACGCCCGCGGCGCTGCACGCTCCGCTCGACATCGTGATCGTCGACGACGATCTCGGTGGCCCCTACGCGCCTCCCACGCGCGAGCAGCTGCTCGACTCGCTCTTCGATGCCGGCTGGAAGGCACGTCGCCTCGAGAGGTTCGATTCCGCATCGAAGAACGATTCGGTGATCGCGCTCTTCGGCGAGACGCGCGCGTGGAAGGAGCGCGTCGGCTACAGCGATGCGGCGATCGACGCGGTACGCGCCGCGTGCGAGGCGCGCCCGAACGCGACGGTCATGCAGTTCGGTCATCCGCGGCTGGCCACGCAGCTGACGTTCGCCCGATGCGTCGTGAGCGCGTGGGGCGGGGAAGCGGCGATGCAGAGCGCCGCCGCTCGCTGGATCATGCGCGCGCGGTAGCGTGCGCCCAATCGACTGGACGGTAGTCGCGGTCTACATGACCGCGACGCTCGCGATCGGCCTCTGGCTCGCACGCCGCGCCTCGCGATCGCTCGAAGACTTTTTCGTGGGCGGACGCACGATCCCGTGGTGGCTCGCAGGCGCGTCGATGGCAGCGATCACCTTCAGCGTCGACACGCCGCTTTACGTGAGCGGGCTCGTGATCGGACGCGGGATCGCCGGCAATTGGGAATGGTGGTCGTTCGTCGTCGCGCACGTATCGATGATCTACCTGTTCGCGCGACTCTGGCGCCGCGCCGGAATTCTCACCGACTACGAGCTCACGGAGCTGCGCTACGGGCGCAAGGCGGCGGCGGTGCTGCGCGGCACCGGCGCCTTCCTCTTCGCGCTCCCGATCAACGCGATCAGCATCGCGTACGGCATGCTCGCGATGCGCAAGGTCGCCGACGCACTCGGCATCTGGACGCAGCTCGGCCTCGTTGGCGACGCGCAGAAGGTGCAGGCTGTCGTGTTGATCGCCGCGGTCGTGCTGCTCTATGCGGCCTTCAGCGGATTGTGGGGCGTCGTCACCACCGACTTCTTCCAGCTCGCGCTCGCATTGGTCGGCGCGATCGTCGTCGTGACGTACGCGCTTCACGAGATCGGCGGCATAGCGGTGCTCCCCGCGAAGCTCGCCGCCGCGGGGCAGGGAAATCATCTCGCCTTCTTTCCCTCGCTCGGCAGCGCGCTCCTCCCGCTGCCGACATTCCTCGCCTACATCTCGATTCAGTGGTGGGCGTACAAGGGCGCCGATGGCGGCGGACAGTTCGTGCAGCGACTCGTCTCCGTTCCCTCGGAGAAGGACGCCGAAAAGGCTGCGTGGCTGTTCAACATCATCAACTATGTCGTGCGCTGCTGGCCGTGGATCATCTCCGCGCTCGTCGCGATGATCGTGCTGCCGAATCTCGCCGATCGCGAGATGGCGTATCCCACGCTCATGAAGCGCTATCTCCCCGCGGGGATGCTCGGCCTCGTCTTCGCCTCACTCGTCGCGGCCTTCATGTCATCGGTGAGCGCGCAGGTGAACTGGGGCGCGAGCTATCTCGTCAACGATGTCTATCGCCGCTTCCTCGCGCCGAAGGCGTCGGATCGCTCGCTCGTGTGGGCGGGGCGGCTCGCATCGCTCATCATCACGGCCGTCGCATCCGCCGTCGCCTTCAACCTGCACAGCATCGGCGAGACTTTTCGCCTGCTGATCGCGCTCGGCACGGGCACCGGCGCCGTGCTGATTCTGCGCTGGTTCTGGTGGCGCATCAACGTGTGGGCGGAGATCGCGGCGCTCGTCGGCAGCGTGGTCGTCGCGGGGATCATCTACTCGGTGCCCACGCTGCGGGCGCTCGAGTTCGGAATTCGCGAGACCGCGATGGCCGCCGTCGTCACCTCGCTCTGGCTCACCGTGATGTGGCTGACGCCGCCCGAGAGCGACGAGACGCTCGACGCTTTCTACACCCGCGCGCGGCCGGGCGGCGCGTGGGGGCCCGTGCGCGCCCGAACGGGGATCGCACCGCGCCAGCATCTCGCGAGCGATGTGCGCCGCGTCTTTGCCGGCGTCGCCGCGCTGCTCGGCGTGAACATCACGATCGGGACGCTGCTGCTGCAGCAATGGAGCGTCGCGGGGGTTGCGGCGGCGATCGCAGTCGGCGGAGTGCTCTACTTACGACGTGCTAGGACGCTCGTAGCGGAGTAGCGATTAACCGCCATTGAACTGATGATATACCCGTCCCATTCTCTCATCCGGTGAATATGCAATGTGTTGCATTCACCGGTTGAGATCACC
>PLMM01000342.1 GCA_003142495.1 Gemmatimonadota bacterium
TAGAACTCCCCCGCGCTCACGCGGCTTGGCACCAGATAATCGCGCGCGCCCTCGGGCGTAGGCTTGGTGAGAATCGGCGTCTCGATCTCGAGAAAGCCGCGCTCGCTCAGATGCCGCCGCGTCACCTGCATGAGGCGGTGGCGCAGCACGATGTTCGCCTGGAGCTCCGGCCGGCGCAGATCGAGATAACGGTGTCGGAGACGGAGTTCTTCCGAGGGCAATGTTTCGCCCTTGCCGAGCGTGACCGGGATGGCCGGCGTTTCCGCGGGGCCCACGATGCGCATCGAGACGGCCTTCACCTCGACCTCGCCCGTCGCCAGCTCTGCGTTGCGGCCGTTCTCCGGGCGCGCAACGACCTCGCCCTCGATGAGCACGACGCTCTCGCGTCCGACGTCGCCCGCCATGCGGATCGCTTCCGCATTGGCGAACTTCGGATCGAAGGAGACCTGTACGACGCCGGCGCGATCGCGGAGATCGAGGAAGACGATTCCGCCCATCGCGCGCTGGCGCTGCACCCAGCCACCCAGCTTCACATGCGCGCCCACGTCGGAGCTTCGGAGCTCGCCGCCCAGGTGGGACCGAATCGATGTCGCGAGCGAAAGTGACTCGCTCACGCGGCTGAGGGCTGGNNCTAGAAAGCTACCACCAACGCCCCTTGGCGGGAAGCGCCGGAGGGCGGAACGGGCCAGCGGCACGGCTTCATATCTGTATGCGAGACAGAGAGTTATTCGGCTACCGCTCGTGTGCCGCACGAGGTCATTCCGCGGAACTTCGCCCGGGCCGAAACCGTTAGATTGAAGCATCGGTGATCCCGGCGATTACTGGCTCACCAACTCACACGACCGCTACATGACAGCTCCCATCAATCTGCTTGACCTCACTCCCGCCGAGGCGCTCGACCGCCTCCGGGAGTACGCGACCGCGATCGGCGAACCCGCCTATCGTGCCGCACAGGTCGTTCGGCATCTCTGGGAGCGCCCTGCCGTCGACTTCGCCACAATGACGGCGTTGCCGCTGGAGCTTCGCGCGAAGCTCGCCGGGCGATTCGCGATCCCGCGACTCGAGATGATCGCGAGGCAAACGTCCTCGGACGGCACCGAGAAGTTTCTCTTCAGGCTGCCTGAGGGCCAGGAGATCGAAACCGTTGCGATTCCCGAGGGTGGCCGGCTGACACTCTGCATCTCATCGCAGGCGGGGTGCGCGCTCCAGTGCGCCTTCTGTGCGACGGGTCGCATGGGCTTCCAGCGCAACCTCGGCGCGTGGGAGATCGCCGCGCAGGTGCGCGAGATGGCGCTGCTCGATCCACCGATCGCCGTGACCAACGTGGTGTTCATGGGGATGGGCGAGCCGATGATGAACTGGCCCGCCGTCGATACTGCGCTCACGATCCTCAACAGTCCGCAGGGGCTCGGGATCGGTGCGCGGCACATCACCGTCTCCACGGTTGGCGTGCTCCCGGGCATCGTCGCCTTGGGCGAGCGCCCCGAGCAGTTCCGCCTCGCGATCTCGATTCACGCGCCTTCGGATGAGCTGCGGCGCACACTCATGCCGGTGAACGTCAAGTATCCGCTCGCCGACGTGATCGCGCAGGCCAAAATCTTCGATCGGCGTGTCACCTTCGAGTACGTCATGCTCGGAAGCGTCAACGATGCACCGGAACACGCGCGTCAGCTGGCCGCACTCGCGCGCGACTGCCGTGCGTTCGTGAATCTGATTCCGCTCCACGAAGGTGGCGCGCTCGAGTTCACGGGATCTCCGCCCGAGCGCATCTCGAGCTTCGCGCGCGCGTTGCGCGAGGCGGGCGTCGAGGTGGCGATTCGAAAGAGCCGCGGCAAGGATATCGCCGCGGCGTGTGGCCAGCTACGGGTAGAACGGCTGGGACGGAGCGCGCCACGTCGACCCAATGAGCACGGTCAGGTCAACTTCGCGTGAGCTGTCCGGGCGCACGAGCACCGTGCCCCCGCCCATCGCCTTCGCCGCCCGAGACGCCCAGTCGCGATGCCCGGTGCGATCGAGCACCACGGTGGTGTCGAACTGATCGTGGTTGGTTCCGGTAGACACCACATCGAAGCCCTGATCGCGCAGCGCCCGCGCGGCGCGGCGCGCGAGCCCGCGCACCTTCGTCGCGTTCAGCACCTCGACGGTGATCCGCTGCCCCGTCGCCCACTTCGGATCGGCCAGCGTTGGCGTTGCCGGCGACGCGCTCTCTCGCGGCGACGTGCTGTGTTGCGCGGCGACCTCTCCACGCGAGCCGCTCGAGCTACGCACTCCGATCGCGACGATCATCACCAGCACCAGCGCGACGATCACGACGCCGATCACGATTGCGCGCTCCTTCACTGCACGCTCGCCCACAGCGCCGCCGACTCCGGCCGCAGCGCTTCTCCCGACGCGACTTTCTCGCCAAGCCGGCGCGTCACCACCGCCCGAAAGGTGCCGTCGAAGTCTGTGGGCACGGAAGACGCGAGCCTCGCGCGCTCCACGCGATCGAACGGTCGTCCCGGCTCGAGATAGTCGGCCATGTAGAGCACGCGGCCCGTGCGATCCCAGTTCGCATTCCCCACCGTGTGCCAGTAGATCGCGTCGAGCACACTCGCGCGGCGCTCACCGCCGTCCGCGAGCTTCGCGGCGGATGCGGGGCCGTGCAGGAGCGATGCCGGCCAGTCGAGATGCGGCACGATCGCGCGCATCTGTGCTTCCGTGGCGTCGCGAAGGGAGTCGTGCCATCGCGTCGCGTCCCGCCACGCATCTCGCTCCGCGCCATCGACGCCCATCGCGTCGGCCCACGAAAGGGCGAGCGTCGTCACGCGCGCGATATGCGCCCGGCGCTTGGAAGACGCGACTCCCCACGCCGGCAGCTCGAGCTCTGCGGCGCTCATCCGATTGGATCCGGATCGCCGAGGATGATGTTGTCGATGAGTCGCGTGGTGCCAACGCGCGCGGCGATTGCGACGAGAGTTCCTGCGGTGGCGATCGGCGCGGGCTCGAGCGACACGGCGTCCATCACCGCCAGATACTCGAGCTTCACCGTCGGCTCGGCGCCCACTACCGTGTTGCCGAGGGTCTCGAGCGCGGCGGACGACGTTTCGCCCGCGTCGAACGCATCGCGCATCGCGAAGAGCGCGCGCGAGAGCACGCGCGCGCGCTTGCGATCGACCGCGCTCAGATAGGCGTTGCGGCTCGAGAGGGCAACGCCGTCCTTCTCGCGCACCGTCGGCGCGACTACGACGCGAATCGGGAAGTCGAGATCGCGCACCATCGCGCGGATGAGCATCGCCTGCTGGATGTCCTTTTGGCCGAAGACGGCGACATCCGGCTGCACGATGTTGAAGAGCTTCGCGACAACGGTGAGCACGCCCGTGAAATGTCCCGGACGCGACGCACCGTCCCATCGCGATGCGAGCGCCGCCGGAACGACGCTGATCGCGCGCCCCGCGCGATACAGCTCGTCGGGCTGCGGAGCGAACAGAAAGTCCACCCTGCGCGACTCGGCCAACCGCGCATCACCCTCGCGGTCGCGCGGATAGCGCGCGAAATCCTCGTTTGGGCCGAACTGCAGCGGATTCACGAAGAGGCTCATCACCACGGTATGCGCGCGCTCGCGGGCGCGATCAACCAACGCGAGATGTCCCTCGTGGAGCGCCCCCATCGTGGGCACGAGCGCGATCCCCTTCCCCCCGCGCCTCGGCTCCTCCAACGCGAGGCGCAGCGGCTCGATGCGCTCGATGATCTGCACGCTCGACTACCGCCGCCTAGAAGCTGTGATCGTCGTCGGGATAGCTTCCCGCGCGCACTTCGCTTCCGAAGCGCTCGATCGCCTCGCGAACTTCGGCGGCCATCGATGCGTAGCGCTTGAGGAACTTCGGATTGAAGCCGTCGTTCAGGCCGAGCAGGTCGTGGAGTACGAGCACCTGGCCGCTGCAGTGCGCGCCGGCGCCGATCCCGATCGTCGGGATGCGCACCGCCCTGGTCACGCTCGCCGCGACCTTCGCCGGAAGTAGCTCGAGCACGATCGAGAACGCGCCGGCATCCTCGAGCTTCTTCGCATCCTCCACGATCTTCTTCGCACCCTCGGCGTCGCGCGCCTGCACGCGCGTGCCGAGAGTGTTCACCGACTGCGGCGTGAAGCCGAGATGCCCCATCACCGGAATGCCCGCACCGGTCACCGCGCGAATGGCGGCGAGCACGCTCTCACTCGCCCCTTCCAGCTTCACGGCGTCCGCACCCCCCTCGGCCATCACGCGTCCGCAATTCACGAGTGCGCGCGGCGGCGATACCTGATAGGTGAGAAAGGGCATGTCGACGATCAGCAGCGCGCGCTTCACGCCCGCGCGAGTCGAGCGCGCATGATAGACCATCTGATCGAGCGTGACGGGGAGCGTCGTCTCGTATCCCGCGAGCAGATTGCCGACCGAGTCACCGACGAGCACCGCGTCGACGCCGCTCTCGTCGACGAGCCTGCCGAAGAGAGAGTCGTAGGCCGTGACGACGACGAGCTTCTCGCCGCGATCCTTGCGCTCCTGGAAGTCGTGGATCGTGAGTCGTGTGTCACTGCCGTTGCCCGTGCTCATTGCCCCGCTCCCAGCTCGGTGAGCTCGCGCTGCCACCAGTCGCGATGTTCGATTTGCGGATGTGGGATCACGAGGTCGGGCTCATCGATGTGCACGTCGCCGAAGCGCACGATGTCGAGATCGAGTGTGCGCGGTCCCCAATGGACCATGCGAACGCGTCCCGCGTCATTCTCGATGCGATGCAGCGCCGCGAGGAGCTCGCGGGGCGAGAGCGCGGTTTCGAGTGCGACCATCTGATTGAGATATGCGCCCTGGGGAACAGTGCCGACCGGTGCCGTCTCCTCGACCGAAGATTCGGCGACCACACGACTCCCCGGAAGTGCCGCCAGCCGCTTTCGGGCGTAGGCAAGATTTTGATCCCGATCGCCGAGATTGGCGCCGAGCGCGATGTAGGCGAGAGGATGCATGTGTTGACAGGGAAAGAATTTACGGGCAGACTGCGCGCGTGTCAAACACCATGGCCGCATGGATTCGCTGACTGTCTACCACCTCGCGCGCGAGCTCGACGCGCGATGGAAGGGTGCTACCATCCGGGCTGGCCAGCTCGATCGCGAGACGAGGCGCGTGGTGATCGGTGTGTTGCACGGGACGGCGGTGGAGATCGATCTGTCCGCGCCGAACGTGGTGGTGCGTGAGCGCGAGGATGCGGAGGGTGGCGGCCCGCTCGCGGGGTGGACGATCGATTCGGTGGGCGCGCGGGAGGATGATCGGCGGCTGGTGATTGCGCTGAGCCGCGAGGGGAAATTCAAGGGCTCCGTCAGCAAGCGCGCGATGCTCGAGGTGAGTCTCCTTCCGCAGGCGCGCTCGGCGCTGCTGCACGAGAGCGGGAAGGCGATAGCGCGCATTGGTGGATCGTTGCCGCCCTTG
>PLMM01000084.1 GCA_003142495.1 Gemmatimonadota bacterium
CAAGATACGCTTTCAAGCCTCGCACCGCCATGTAGATAGCGCACTTTGTACCGGGCGCTGCCGCCATTGTGACACCCTTCACATCGCCTCACCGCATGCTCTCGATTGCAATCTCCCTTGACAAAGCCGTAAGCGGTTCCTCCATAACGCTTTATGGGCTTTGTCAAGGCGCCACGAGCTCGCAGCCGATCGCAGCCCCGTTGGCGACTCACTCATCAAGCCATATCCTGAAGCATGCAAACACCGCTCGCCACCGACGACGCCGTAGCCGAGCGCACCGNNTCGAATTGAACGCCGGCGAGACGATCGTGCGCGGTGCCTGTCCGCACGATTGCCCCGACACGTGCGCGATGCTCGTCACGATCAAGGATGGTCGCGCCATCCGCGTCGCCGGCGATCCCGATCATCCGTTCACGCGCGGCTTCCTCTGCGCAAAGGTGAATCGCTACGTCGAGCGCACGTACCACAGCGGTCGCCTCACGCATCCACTGCGCCGCATCGGCAGGAAGGGTGAAGGCCGCTTCGAGCGCATCACCTGGAACGACGCGCTCGACGAGATCGCCGCCCGCCTCGGCGACATCGCTCGCTCCGCTGACGGGCCGCAAGCCATTCTCCCCTACTCGTACTCCGGCACCCTCGGGCTCATTCAGGGCGACGCGATGGATCATCGCTTCTTCCATCTTCTCGGCGCCTCCATGCTCGATCGCACCATCTGCTCGGCCGCCGGTGGCGTCGGGCTCAGAATGACTCTGGGCGCGAACATCGGTGCCGATCCCGAGGGAATGCCGGAGAGCGACCTCGTGCTCCTCTGGGGAACGAACACGCTCACATCCAATCCTCATCTCTGGCCCTTCGTGCGCGCCGCACGCGAGCGCGGCGCGCGCATCATAGCGATCGACCCGCTGCGCACGCGCACCGCCGATCAGTGCGACGAGTGGATTCCGATCAAGCCCGGCACCGACGCCGCGCTCGCGCTCGGAATCATGCACGTGCTCTTCGCCGAGCATCTCGAGGACACCGACTATCTCGAGCGCTACACGCTCGGCGCGCCCGAGATGCGCGCGCGCGCGGCCGAGTATCCGCCGGAGCGCGTCGCGGAGATCACCGGCATTCCGGCCGCGCGCATCGCGGCGCTCGCGCGCGAGTACGGTCGCGCGAAGGCCGCGTTCGTGCGCATCAACTACGGGCTGCAGCGACACGGCGGCGGCGGCATGGCCGTCCGCACGATCGCATGCCTTCCCGCAATCACCGGTCACTGGCGTCGCGCGGGCGGCGGCGTGCAACTCTCGTCGAGCGGCAACTTCCAGTTCAATCGCGCCAAGCTCTTTCGCCCCGATCTGTCTCCTCCCGTGCGCACGATCAACATGATCCGGCTCGGCGAGGCGCTCAACACTCAGGACGCCGGCGTCGGCGGACCGCCCGTGCGCGCGCTGGTCGTCTACAACTCCAATCCCGCCGCGGTCACGCCGGATCGGAACGAAGTCGTGCGCGGGCTCGCGCGCGAGGATCTGTTTACCGTGGTGATGGAGCACTTTCAGACCGATACCGCGGA
Organism: Gemmatimonadota bacterium; assembly: GCA_003142495.1. Classification (GTDB taxonomy): domain Bacteria; phylum Gemmatimonadota; class Gemmatimonadetes; order Gemmatimonadales; family Gemmatimonadaceae; genus FEN-1250. The sequence goes on from PLMM01000084.1 coordinate 1,553, forward strand.
CTGGGCCGACATCGTGCTCCCCGCCACGACGCAGCTCGAGCACTGGGACGTGCACTACTCGTATGGGCACCACTACGTCACGCTCAATCGTCCGTCGATCGAGCCCGTGGGTGAGTGCAAGCCGAACAGCGAGATCTTCCGCCTCATCGCCGCGCGCATGGGCATCGATCATCCCGTGATGCGCGACGACGATCTCGAGCTCATTCGCCAGGCGCTCGACTCGGAGAGCGACAAGCTCACGGGAGTCACGCTCGAGACGCTGCTCGAGAAGGGATGGTCGCGCCTCAACGTGCCGCGCCCGTATCTCCCCTTCGCGGAGGGTGGCTTCCCGACGCCGAGCGGGAAGTGCGAGTTCTATTCGGAGCGACTGGCGAGCATGGGGCTGGACGGGCTCGCGACGTATTCGCCACCGTACGAGTCGGTAACGAGCTCGCCCGAGCTCGCGGCGCGTTTTCCGCTCTCGCTCATCTCGTCGCCGGCGCACCAATTTCTCAACTCGTCGTTCGTCAACGTCGACGCGCTGCGTCGCGGCGCACGCGAGCCGGAGCTGATGATCCATCCGGACGACGCGACGCCCCGCGCGGTGCTCAACGGAACACGCGTGGAGGTGCACAACGATCGCGGCCGCTTCAGCGCCGTCGCGCGCGTGAGCGACGCGGTGAGCGAGGGCACGGTGTGGGCGCCGTCGGTCTGGTGGACGAAGTTCTCGACGGACGGCCGCAACGCCAACGACACCACCTCGCAGCGCGAGACCGACCTCGGCCACGGGCCGGTATTCTACGATAATCTGGTCGAGGTCTCGCCGGTGGCCGCGCAGGACTAGCGGAGCACGGTCTCACCGCTGTAGGCTGAGACTCATCACGTTTTCACCCTGCCGCATCGGAGCTGCTAGTGTCGTCGTCGCACCCGGAAACCCTCGGCGCCCTCAAGAAATCGCCGTACGCCGCCCCATCGCTCGCGCGCCGTTCCGTGAAGGATGAGGTTCGCGCCAATCTCCTCGCCCGGCTCGCGAAGGGCGGCCCCATCTTCGCCGGCGTCGTCGGCTACGATGAGACCGTCGTACCGCAGATCGTGAATGCGCTGCTTTCGCGCCACAACTTCATTTTGCTCGGGCTGCGCGGCCAGGCGAAGTCGCGCATTTTGCGCTCGCTCGCGACACTGCTCGACGAGGTCATTCCCGTGATCGCGGGGAGCGAGATCAACGACAATCCGTTCGCGCCGATCTCGAAGTTCGCGAAGATGCGGATAGCCGAGATGGGCGACGACACGCCGATCGCGTGGCTCGATCGCGACTCGCGTTACGTCGAGAAGCTCGCCACGCCGGACGTCACCATCGCCGACGTGATCGGCGACGTCGATCCGATTCGCGCGGCTCGCGGCGGCCACGTGCTCGCCGACGAGCTCACGATCCACTACGGTATGCTCCCGCGCGCGAACCGCGGCATCTTCGCGTTGAATGAGCTTCCGGATCTCGCAGGGAAGATCCAGGTCGGCCTCTTCAACATCATGCAGGAGGGCGA
>PLMM01000352.1 GCA_003142495.1 Gemmatimonadota bacterium
ATCCAGCGCCGCCAGGAGTGCCCGTAGCGCCGCGTGCGTGCTCCGCCTCCGCCTCAAGCAGATCACGACCTCCCCCACCGCACCCGCCGCCACCGCGACCGTCCCCTGCTCTGGCGTCGACGCGCTCAACACCACCGTCTCATACCGGCGGCTCAACCGCTCCACCTCGCTCCCAAACTCCTCCGCCACCGCCTGCAACGTCCCCGCCAACACCCCACTCGGCAACACATCAATAGATCGCCCGCGACTGACCAGCACACTCGATATCGCGCCAGCCCAACCCAATCGATGCGCGAGCACGTCAGCCACTCCGGGACTCGCCGGCACCCCCATCATCATGGCCACCGGCTGCACCTGGAAGTCCGTGTCGAGCAGCAGCGTCGGCCGCCCCGTGCGCGCCGCGATCGCCGCGAGATTCCCCGCGACACTCACGGTCACGAATGGATGGTCGCCGGCCACCGCGATCACCGTGAGATCGAACGTCGCATCCGCGAGCTGCCCGTAGAGCTGTCGATACGCTTCCGAGGACTGCTCGATCGACGGCGGCACCTCGCGATCCGCACTCCGCCGCTGACGCTCCGGCACCTCGCTTCGCTCCCCAATCGTCACCAACACTCGCGCACCACTCAGCGACTCCGCCTCTTCGACATCGGCAATGCGCGGCCACTGCATCTCGAGAGTGAGCGCGATCGCCAGCGCGACGACGATCGCCACCACGCCCGCCGCGAGCACGAGTGTCGCCACGCCTACGCGGAACATTCCGGGCGTATCATCGGCCTCGCGCGCACCCGCAATGCTGTCCGCGGTTCGCGCACTCGCGACGCTCAGCGCCGCCGCGGCCTGCGCGCGCTCCGCCGAATCCCGAGCCGCAACCAGCGGCGCAGTATCGATCACCACACCGGTCGGAGGCGGCGGCGTCAGCGAATCGATCGCGCGACGCATCTCCGCGCGACGATTCCGCGCCACCACCTCGATCTCGTGGCCGATCGCACCCACACGCGCCGTCAGCGCAACGAAGATCGGATCGACGCCGTCCGACGATCCAAAATCCGACCGCGCCTTGTCGAGATCATTCAGCGAGTCGAGAAGCTGCGCAATGCGCGGCGCGCCACTCATCGGCGCTGCCGCACCGAGCGCACGGAACGACGCGACGAGCGGCGCGTCGTCGGTGCGCACGAGCAGCCTCGTGATCTCCGCCGCTGCCGCCGAGAGCGAGTCGCGCCGCGCCTGCGCTGCGGGCGTCAGCGCATCGCTCTGGATAGCGCTCGCCCGCCGCTCTGCGCGCGCCGCCGAGAGCGCACTCTGCGCCGCGCGCAAACGCGCATTCGCGCGATGCTCGATCGTGTCCAGCGCCGCAGTATCGGCACGCGCAGACGCATGCGCACCCTGCCCCACTCCACGAGATGCCGCGCGCGCGAGCGAAAAGAAAAAAATCAGCGCGACGACGAACGCGATGCCCCCCGTCTTCGCCAGAAAGACGGGACGGCCATACACATTGCTCGCGCGGCGGCGCATCCACGTCGCACTATACTCGGCTGTCAGCAGTCGGCTACCGCGGGTGATGATAAAAGGGGCGAAGATGCCTCAGCATCCTCGCCCCCAATTTTATTCACGCCGGACAGCGTCGTCCGGTGCATGAGCCAACGACTACTACTGAACCGTAATCACGCCCTTCATGCCGAGCGCGAGGTGCGGCGTGCAATGGAAGTCGTACGAGCCGGCCGGGATCTTCGCGAAGGAGACGACGTACGTCTCGTTCGGCTGAAGCAGCATGGGGCCTTCGAGCGCGCCCATCGAGTGATCGCCCGGCATGTTGGCGCCGAGCTGCGGTTGAACTGCCGGAGGAACCTTGGCGGGATCGAAGCCGACGCTGTGCGGGCCACCGGAGACGTTCGTGAACTTGATCGCATCGCCCGCCTTGACCGTGATCGTCGCGGGATCGAAGCGATAGCCCTTCTCGTCGCCGAGCATCTTCACTTCGATCGTCTTGCCAGTCGCCGGCGCGGCGGCAACGGCACCAGCCGCAGGCGCTGCACCCGCAGCGGGAGCAGCGGCCATCTTGCTCGTGTCAGCCGGAGCAGCCGTCGTGGTGGTCGTCGTCGACGACACAGCCGTCGAATCCGTCTTGGTAGCACTCTTGTCGCCGCCGGCGCATGCGCCGAGGACAAATACGCTCGCGAGGAGCGCGCGTCCAATTACCTGCATTCTTATAGCCTCCAGTACCGTGCCTGTATGCAATCCGAGCTCCGCACCCCGCGGAGACTGGGAATTTAGCTGTTTTCACAGGGTAATTGCAATCCGCGGGCCTCGCGCTCGGGTTGACGCCCACTACCGTTCCCGATACCTTCCGTTCCATGCACATGACCACTCGGCATCGTAGCACGCATCACCACGGCCTCACGGGTCGGGGCGTCGCGTGCTTGCCTGGGTGATCATCTAAGCCCCCGAGCATTCCGGCGTCTTCGGCCCGTCCATCTTCGGACGGGCCTTTTTTGTGTCACCTCCAGTCGAAATGAGGCAAGAAATGCTTGTGGCAAATGGCAGGGAATGCTGAGAGTTGCGCTTCCGAACAAGGGAAGGCTCGCCGAGGATGTGCGCGAGCTCTTTGGCGATGCCGGGCTCGAGGTTCGCGCGCGGGGAGAGCGAGCGCTCGTCGCCTCGCTCGGCGGCGAGTTCNNTGAGTTCGTCGCCGATGGCGCCGCAGATGTCGGCGTCACCGGATGGGATCTCGTCTGCGAGTCGGAGCGTGAGCTCGGAATGCTGCTCGATCTCGAGTTTGGCGGGTGCAGGCTCGTGGTCGCCGCGCGGGACGACAGTGGAATAGCGACGATCGACGATCTGG
>PLMM01000064.1 GCA_003142495.1 Gemmatimonadota bacterium
GGAGCGCCAACGAGAATCGCGCGTTCTGCCGGCGGGTGGAGGTCGATCGAGTTTCTTGAAATAGTTTTACCTGTGTCCGTGGTTCGAGCTCAGCGTATGCCGCCGAGCGAATTGAAATTGCCGGTGCGGTCGTACTGAATCGTGAAGTCGCCGACCCCCGAGCCAACCGTGAGATCGCCCAGCACTCGATACGGAATGGTGCCAGTCTGCATCAGCTCGCGCCCCGCCGCGCTTACTCCGTTCCAGCTGAAATGGAGCGGCAGCACCACCTCGGCCGAGTCGTTACTCGGCACCGAGAAGTGCTTGTCCGTCGCCCCGGCACCGACGTCGAGCGAATCGACCATCACCTTGTACGTAACCCGCGACGCATCGAGGCGGTAGCCGTTCGGATTGTAAACGCTCAGGATGACGTCGAGTGTTCCACCCGTGAGTCCGATGCCGCCGACGCGCACGTTCTTGAAGGTGACGACAGGATCCTTGAAGCCGCCCCTGCCGAGCCCTGCGCACGAGGCGCTTGCAAGCGCGATCGCGGAAACCAGTGCGAGCTTGAATCGCATACTCACTCCCAATGTATGTTCAGGCACCCGACGACTCATCGTCGCTCGCCGCCTTGTTCTTGATCTCGGCCCACCACGCAAGACGCTTGCTGATCTCCTTCTCGAAGCCGAAGCGGCCGGGCTCGTACAGCACCGTGCCGCGCAGCTTGTCGGGAAGATACTCCTGCGGAATGTAGGCGTCCTCTGCGTCGTGGGCGTATTGATACCCTTTGTGATACCCCAGTTCCTTCATCAACGCCGTCGGTGCATTGCGAATGTGCATGGGCACGCCCTCGGCCGGCGTCTCGCGCGCGGCCGCGAGCGCGGCGGAGAGCGCGTTCTTTGCGCTATTGGATTTGGGAGCAGTCGCGAGATAGATCGTCATCTCGGCCAGCGGGAGGTAACCCTCGGGCGCGCCGAGCATGTGCCACGCATCGCGCGCGGCGACCGCGAGCTGCAGCGCGTTCGGGTCCGCGAGCCCCACATCCTCGGCCGCCATCGCAATAGCGCGCCGGAAAATCGTCATGGGATCCTCGCCGCCCTCGATCATCCGCGCCATCCAGTAGAGCGCGCCCTGCGGATCGGAGCCGCGCAGCGACTTGTGATACGCGGAGAGGAGATTGAAGTGCGCTTCCCCCGACTTGTCGTGCCGCGCGAAGCGGAGCTGCAGCGCGTCGCGCGCGACGGGCACCGTGATGTGCCCCTTCGCGCCGACGTGCGACGCCGCGGCATCGAGCACGGTCAGTGCGCGTCGCGCGTCGCCGTCGGCCTCGGTCGCGATCACCGCGAGCGCGTCGTCGTCGACGATCAGCTCCTGGTCGCCGAGGCCGCGCTTGCGATCGTCGAGGGCACTGCGCAGCACCTTCGTGACATCTTCCGGCGTGAGCGCCTTGAGCACGAAGACACGCGTGCGCGACAGCAGTGCGCCGTTGATCTCGAACGACGGATTCTCCGTGGTCGCGCCGATGAGCGTGACGGTGCCGCGCTCGACGTGCGGGAGAAAGGCATCCTGCTGCGCGCGATTGAGGCGATGGATCTCGTCGACGAAGAGGACTGTGCCGCGCCCGCTCATCGCGAGACGCTCCTCCGCGGCCGCGATGATCTCGCGCACGCGCGGCACGCCCTCGGTCACAGCCGAGAAGGGGACGAACTCGCGCTCGGTGTAGTTCGCGATGAGGAGTGCGAGGGTGGTCTTCCCGCTCCCCGGCGGCCCCCAGAAGAGCATCGACGTCACTTTGCCCCGCTCGATCGACTCCCGCAGCGCCATGCCCCGCGCGAGGAGGTGCTCCTGCCCGACGAACTCGTCGAGCGATGCGGGGCGCATGCGCGCGGCGAGTGGCTGGGAGCTCGCGGGGGGCTGGAACAACGATGGCGCCGCCGATCCCGCGCCGGCGCGACCGCGCACGCTCTTTCCGGGCGCCATCGTCAGACTCCCGCTACCGCGCGCGTCGCGAAGTACAGCGCGCAGCCGCCGACGAACGCGAACTGCGGACGCCACTCATGCTTCCCCTGAAATTCCGGAACGAGATTCGAGGCGGCCACGTACAGTGTCACTCCGGCGGAAAGTCCGAGTCCAACGGCATCGAGCGCGGGCACGGCGTCCGTGAAAAATACGCCGGCAACGGTCGAGAGGCCGAGCGCCAGCCCCGCCTGCACCGCTCTTGCACGCCCCGCGCCAGCCGCGAGAAAGAGGCTCGCGATGGCGAATCCTTCGGGAAGCTTGTGCAGCACGATGGCGATGAAGACGATCGAGCCCAACGCGTCGCTCACGTGAAAGGCGCTGGCGATCGCCACACCGTCGACGAAGGTGTGGAGAAGCAGGCCGACCAGCGCCGAGATGCTCACGAGCTCCGTGACCTCGTGCGTCTCCTCGCCGAAGTGGAAGTGCGGCGCGAGCATGTGCTGGGTGAGATGCACGAGCAGGTAGCCCGCGAGCGCGGCCACCGCGCCACGCGCGCCCGAGCGCTCGATCGCCGCGGGAAAGATGTCGGTGAGGCAGACGCAGATCATGAAGCCAGCGGCGAGCGCGATCATCGCATCGAGCGCGCGCATGCTCCACTTCGCGCGCGTGGCAACGACGAGCGCGCCGACGACGTTCGCCGCCGCGGCGACCGCGGCGTAGACGATCGGCGTGTGCGTCACTCTCGAGTGAGGCCGAGCGAGTCGACCAACGTGTCGAGCGCGAACTCGAGCTCGGGGGCCGCCGGGAATTCGTGGCGCGAGAGCTTCCAGCTGTTCGTGCGCACGAGCCGGCGCTCCTCGAGCCCCTTCCCCTGCAGCAGATAGAGCCAGCGATCGGTGCGCGCGTAGATGAAGAGCTCGAGCATCGGGTTGAGCGTCAGCTGATCCTCGCCTGAATACACCGCGATCTCGACGCCGCCGGCGGCAGCGACGAGCGTCTTGATGCGCGTGAGTGCGTCGCGGACATCGGGGAGCGGGAGGCGATCGCCGCGCCACTTCCGCTTGGTCCGCGCGTCCACGATCGCCACGTCGATCGCCGGCGGCAGCTGCTCCATCAGCGCCAACAACAGATCGACGATGCGCTCCGCGTGTGCGACGACGTGCGCGCTGTAGTACTCCTCCTCCTTCGAGAAGACGAAGCCATCGGCGGCGGAGCGAAAGCGCTTCCACACCGAAGTCTCTGGTTGGCGGCCGCGAAACCACATCTGCTCTCTCGCTTAGGAGTGAGGCTGTTCGCCAGCGATCTCGCGCGCGCGCACGAGCAGCTGGTCGTGAGTGTTGCGCGCGGGATCGTCGAGCACCCAGTCGAGCAGTGCGCGAAGCGCCGCGCCGAGCTGCGGTCCTGCCTTGATGCCGGCGTTCATCAGATCGCCGCCGTCGATAGCAAGATCGCCGGTTTCGAGCGGATCGCGAAGTGCGATCGCCGCCGCCCGCTCCCAGAGCGACCCGAGCCCCTCCGTCGCGCCCGGCCCCGCTCGTCCACTCTCGGCCCGCACCCGCGCGTCGAGCACCGTGAAGAATGCGTCGATGCGCGTTCGCCCAATCGCCGCGACCCAGCGGCGCACAATCGCATCGGATGAAGCAGCGCCGCTCGCGAGCGCGTCGCGTATCGGAGCGCCGAGTGCGTGCCATCGCTCGACTAGTTCGCTGACCCACCGCACGCGCTCGTTGGAGAAGCGCAGCTCGCGAAGCAGGTCGCGCGCGACGGCGAGCTTCACGTCGAGTACGAGCGCGAGCAGGCGATTCACCGTGCGGTGCTGCTCCTCCGCATTAGTGCCGCGCGGCAGAAGATCGATCGTCGCGAGCGCGACGTCGCTCATCGCAGCGAGCGGCGGCGCGACCACCGCGAACGCGCCGCTGTCGCGCCAAAGCCTGAACGCATCGCCGGGCCGCTCGACCTGCGAGAGAGTCTTCTCGATCTCCTGCTGCACGCGCTCCATCGACAGCCGGCCGAGATGCGGCGCCGACTCCCGGATCGCGGCCCACGTCTCGCTCTCGATCGCAAAGCCGAAGCGCGCGGCGAAACGCATCGCCCTGAGGGCACGCAACCGGTCTTCGCGCATCCGATCCGCGGCGACGCCAACCGCGCGCACGAGCTTCGCGCGCAGATCCCGCTGCCCGTGAAATGGATCGTACAGCTCTCGCGAGTCCGGACCGTACGCAATCGCGTTGATCGTGAAGTCTCGCCGCGCGAGATCCTCGTCGAAGCTCGCCCCGAACTCCACCACTGCGTGCCGCCCGTCCGACTGCACGTCGCGCCGGAAGGTCGTGACCTCGTGCATCACGCCCTCCTTGTCGAGCACGCCCACAGTGCCGAAGTCGATCCCCACTGGCACCGTGCGCCGAAAGAGCTTCTGGACTTGCTGCGGTGTAGCCGCCGTCGCGATGTCCCAATCGAGATTTGCGTGGCCCAGGAGGGCATCGCGCACCGCTCCGCCAACGAACCAGCTCTCGTGACCAGCGCGAATGAGCGTCTGTGCAATGTCGAGCACAGTTGCGGGCGGCTGCAGCAACGCGTCGCCCCCCGCAGCCACACCCGAGCCATTATCTTTACTCACCTATGCATCTCACCGACATTCTCGACGAAAGCGCCGCGACGTCCGAGTTCAAGATCGCCGTGCTCTCCGTCCGCGAAGGCGTCCGCACCCCGCTCGTCACATCCGCGCGCCCCGTGCCGCACGTGAAGATCGTTCGCTTGCTCACACATCTCCTCGAGACCGAGCGCGATCTCGCGATCACCTCGGTGCGCATCCACGCAAATTCGGGATGCTCCGACCTCACCGGCGCCATCGACGTCGCGTGCAGCCACGGCGAGCGGCGCTTCGAATTCGCGTGGGACTGCGCCTGGCGCGCGGAGGAGATGGGATGGACGGACTGCTTCGGTTTCCCCGACCAGATGCGTGCGGCGCGCGAGTACGACTGGCGCTGCTTCAAGAGCTGGCAAGCGGTGGACGAAACGCGCAGCGAGAGATTCGCCACGGCGTGATCGCGCGCGCCGTGCGATCAGTCATCCGCACAGCACGCTCCCACCGTTGACGTTCAGGATCTCGCCCGTGATGTGCCGCGCGCGATCCGAGCACAGAAAGACGATCGGCCCCGCAATGTCCTCGGCCGCCGCCACGCGCCCCAGCGGAATCGTCTTCTCCACCAACGCGCGTCCGTCGCCCACGAGCGACGCGGCCGCCATCTCCGTGTCCACCCACCCCGGCGCGACGCTGTTGAAGGTGACATCGCGAGATGCCACTTCCACGGCGACGGACTTCACGAAGGAGATCATCGCGCCGCGCGACGCCGCGTAGTCCGAGTGCCCCGCCTCGCCCCGCTGCCCCGCCGTGCTCGACACGAGCACGATGTGTCCGTGATCGGAGATCGCCCGAATCGCTGCGCGCGACGTGGTGAACATCGAGTCGAGGTTCGCGCGCATCGTGGTGTGCCACCGGTCGTCCGACATCTCCGCCAGCGGCACATCATCGAACGGCCAGATTCCAGCGTTGCCGACGAAGATGTCGAGCCCGCCGAACTCACGCTTCGCCCGCGCGAACAGCGAATCGGTGCCGCCTGGCGCGCTCAGATCCGACGCGTGGGCGAAGCCCCGCACGCCGAACGCGGCGATCTTGCGCACCACATCCTCCGCGTCCTTCTCGCGCGTACGATAGCCGATGCCAACATCGGCGCCGCATTCAGCGAGGAGCAGCGCCGTCGCCGCTCCGATGCCGCGCGAGCCGCCAGTGACGAGCGCGCGCTTTCCCTTGAGATCGATCATAGCTCCCGCTCGATGAGTTCACAGATGGCGTGCTCGATGCACAGATGCAGCTCCTGCGCGCGGTCGGTGCGCTGCGTCGGAATCACGACGCACACATCAGCCAGCGCCTTGAGTGAGCCGCCGCTGCGCGCCGAGAAGGCGAGCACCTTCGCACCCACTCGCCTCGCCGCCTCCGCCGCGCGCAACACGTTCGGCGAATCGCCGCTGGTTGAATGGATCACGAGCAGATCGCCGGGGCGTGCAAGCGCCTCGACCTGCCGCGCGAAGATCTGCTCGAAGCCGAGGTCGTTCGCCGCGGCGGTGAGCAGCGACGTGTCCGTCGTGAGCGCGATCGCGGCGACCGCGCGCCGCGCGCGCATGTAGCGCACGACGTACTCGGTCGCGAGATGCTGCGCATCGGCCGCGCTCCCGCCGTTGCCGCAGAAGAAGAGCGTCCGCCCCGCCGTTACCGTCGCGCGCATCAGCTCGGCCGCGCCGGCGAACTCCGCCTCGAGCGCCGCGGCGCTCGCGAGCGCCGTGTCCGAGAGCTCGCGCAGCGCGCGAACGACGCTGCCGCTGTCCGCGTTGCCGCTCACGGCCGCCTCATGAACATCGCTCGGAGCTTCGAGAGCATCCCCTGATCCGTCTTCGGAATCGACGGCACCGGTAGCACGGCCTCCCTGTTGAGCAGCCGCCGCGCGTTGATGGTGCACAGCAGCTCCGCCTGCTCGTGTGCATCGATCCCCTCGAGCCAGTCGCGCGCCATGGCGAGCGAGCGCGAGTCGCCGTGCGTGTCGCTCGCGATACAGTCCACCAGCCCCTCCTCGAGCAGCTTGCGCGCGAGACGCGACGTCGGCGCATTGCCGAAGACCATCACCGCGTCCATCTGAATCACCGCACCCACGCTGCGCCACTCGCGCACCACCTGCGTCGAGCACTGATTGTAGCGCTCGGGATGCGCGATGACAGGGGTGACCCCGCTCATCCGAATGCGCAGGATCTCCTGCGTGGCGCCCGGCGGCACGTGCATGCGAGGAAATTCCACGAGCGCCGCGCCGGAATCCCCAAGATGCAGATGCGGCGCGCGCAGGTCCGCGCCGGGCGCGTCGAGCATGATCTCCCAGCCGAGCACGAGCTGCGGCACCGGCGGCGCATGCTCCACGAGATTCGCCAGGATCGCGCGATGGCGCTCGATCGGCGCCCGCGTAGCATCCGTCGCCTTGAGATGCGGCGTACACACGAGCACCGTCACCCCTTCCTGCCGAAAGCGCTCGAGCACCGGCACGGATACTTCGACGGATGGCGAACCATCGTCGACCCCCGGCAGCAGATGCGTGTGGATGTCGATCATGCGCGAGCAGCTAGCGTAAGTGCGCGAAGCACTCGCGCTCCACCCTCCTCGAGCGCGCCGCCGATCACCACGATGTCCGCGCCCGCGTCGCGCGCTGCGCGCACCGAATCCGCACCACGAATCCCTCCGCCCACCAGCAGCGGCCCACTCCATGCGGCCCGCGCGCCACGAACCATCGACGCGCTCACCGCGCGCGACGCTCCGCTCCCCGCATCGAGATACGCCGCGTGCATCCCGATCAGCGCCGCCGCGCGCAAATGCGCCGCCGCCACCTCCGGCTTGTCCGCGGGCAACGGACGCGTCTGGCTCACCGACTCCACCGACGTCACGTGACCACCATCCACGAGACAGTACGCCGTGCTGATCGCCTCCAC
>PLMM01000295.1 GCA_003142495.1 Gemmatimonadota bacterium
GCGGGGTGGCTGTTCTTGCTGCGGCTCATGGGCTGACCTTTGAAATGATTATTGATCGTGCGTGCAAGAAGCATACGTCTGACGCGGGCTACTGAATTGGCGAATCCTCACTTGACGCGGGGAGGGCAGGGGTTCCCGCGCGCTCAGGCCCGCGCAGCGCGTCGATCTTCTCGAGCACGCTGTCGAGCTTCCTGCGCCGCGTCGTCGTGAGCGACTCGTACGACTCCTGCAGCCCGTCGATGCTCTTCTTGATCTTGTCGAACGATTCCTTGAATGTCCACCACTCCTTCTTGAACTCGGCATGCAGCCCGAGAATGTCCGATGTGGTCTGCGCGAACGTGAAGTTGTCCATCGCCTGCCGCACCACCACGAGCACCGCGTAGAGCGTGAACGGCGAGCAGATCACGACTTTGTTCCTGAGCGCGCCATCGATCGCGGTCGGGTCGCACTCGTTGAGAAAGCCGAGCACGCGCTCGTTGGGGACAAAGAGAATCGCGTAGTCGACGGTCTTTTCCGTCGCGTCGATGTATCCGCGCTCGTGCACCTGCTTGATCGCCTTCTGCACGTCCTTCCGGAACTGCTCCGCGCTCGCCCTCCTGTCGGTGTCGCTCGTGCACTCGAACCATGCGAGGTAGCTGGTGAGCGGGAACTTCACGTCCATGTTGAGCGTGAGACCATTCGGAAGATCGAAGGTGAAGTCGGGGCGACACCCTGAAATCATCGTGACCTGCTTTCGGTAGTTGATCCCCTCCACCAACCCCGCCGCGCGCAACACATCTTCCGCGAGTCGCTCTCCCCACTGCCCACGCGCGGTCGGATTCGAGAGGATGCCACGCAGCTGATCCGCGGAGCTGCTCAGCTTCGCGGTCGCACTCGACGCATCGACGAGCTGCTTCGACAGCTCTCCATACTTCTCGGCGCGAACCTTCTCGAGCTCGTTGACCAGGAGGCTCACCCTTTCCAGCTTCGCGTTCATCGTCTCGAGCGACTGATCGATCAATCCCTTCTTCGTCTCGAGCCCAGCCTGATTGTCCGCGGTGTATCTCGAGAGCGAATCGCGCGCGGCCTCGTTGAGCTGCTTGACGCCGCCGGTGATCAGATCAAACGTCAGCGCCTTCACTGAGTCGCGCATGTTGCTCGTGAGGAGCTCCACCTCCTTCGTCTTCGTCGCCTCGGCTGCCCGCACCAGCTCCTGCGCGAGCGCCGCCGTGTCGCGCTGCCTGAGGCGCGCGACGAGCCAGAAGATGATGATGCCGGCCGCAAGACCGGCAACGAACGCGAACAGAAGCTCCATGAGTGGGTATCCCGGTCAGGGCGTGGCAGATTGTTGGAATGGCGTCTGGAGAGCAAGATAGGGAGGGGCGCCGACGGTCGCATGAGCCCCCATGCGCGCGCGGTCACGATTTCCTCTACTCGAGTGGTCTATGCCGATGATCGCACTCCGCGCACGAACCGCTGCGCTCCTTGCCATCCTGCTTGCGCTCCTTGCGTCGACCGCGTGCGGGTCGGATGCGAGCGGCCCGCGTGCGAAGAGCCGCACGTACCTCATGGGCTTCTCGAATTTCCCGCCGGCTCCGGATGCGGCGCTCCAGCGACGCAGCGTGCAGCTGTGGAACACGCGCTCCGACGCGGCCATTCTGCACATCGACCCACCATGGGAGTCGTTGCTCGCGGGCGGCGATCCGGATTTCATCGTGAGTCAGACGATTCTTCCGCTCACGAGCGTCTACGCCTCGCTCGGCAAGCAAGTCGTGATCGAGACCGACCTCACGAATGGAATTGATCGGGCAGCCGAGTCGCCGGCGCTGCTCGCGCTCGGGCACAGCATCACGGAGGACACGGTGCAGAAGGTCTATCGGCGCTACGCACTGTCGGTCGCGCGGCTCGCTGCGCCGCAGTATCTCGGGCTGGCGTCCGAAACGAATCTCATTCGGCTCGCATCGAGCCCTGCCGTGTACGCGGCGGTCGTGCGCATGACGAACGACGCGGCGGCCGACATTCGCAGCGCGGGGAATCAGACGCCGCTTTACGTGAGCGTGCAGGTGGATGTCGCGTGGGGCCGGCTCGGCTTGAGCGGGCCGACGGCATTCGTCGGCATCGACCGGGACCGCGCCGATTTTCCGTTCATCAACGTGCTTGGCCTCTCGGCGTATCCCTATCTCGCGGGGTATACCGATCCGAGTCAGGTGCCAGATGATTACTTCTCGCGCCTCGCGGGCACGCCGGCGTTGCGCGAGCTGGTGACTGAGGGCGGATGGTCATCGGCGAACATCGGCGCGGTGCACTCGTCCGCTGAGCTCCAGGCCGCGTGGATCGATCGCGCCTCGACGCTCCTCGACAACGCGCACGCGATCGCGTGGTTCCAGCTCGACTTCACTGACATCAATCTCGCCGCCTTCGGGCTGCCCGCGGACGATCCGCAGGTGGCGCCGTTCGTCTTCATTGGACTCGTCGACACGGTTCTCGCTCCCAAGCCCGCGCTCGCCACCTGGGACAGCGTCTTCGCGCGCCAGCACTCGCCGGCATCACCTTGAAGGTGCGCGCTTCCTCTGCCACACGGTCTTTCCGCCTACGATCGTTCTGATCACGCGCAGCTTTCGCAGATCGCGCGGCGCCGTCGCGTACGGATCGCCCGAGAGCACCGTGAAGTCTGCGGCGCGTCCCACCGTGATCGCGCCGAGCTCGTTCTCCTCGAACGCCGCGTACGCGGGCCCCGCTGTCATGCTGCGCAGCGCCACATCGACGCTCACGCGCTCATTCGGCTGCCACCCGGCCACCGGAGTTCCATCCGCGCCGCTCCGCGTCACCATCGAGAAGAGCGTCGCGATCGGATCGCCCGTGTCGCTCGCCGGATAGTCCGTGCCGCTCGCTATTCGCGCGCCGCTCGTCACGAAGTCGCGCGTGCGCTCCACCCAGTGCACGCGCGCGCTCCCAACCCTCGCTTCCGCGAAGCGGCTGTACTCGCCCACGAACACCGGCTGGATCGACGCGATCACGCCGAGCGACTTGAAGCGCGCGAGCTGATCGTCCGACACGAGCGACGCGTGCTCGTCGCGGAATCTCAGTTCGCGCGTGCGTGGCTCCGCGCGCGCGAAGGCATCGAGCAACCTCCGGTTCGCCTCGTCGCCAATCGCGTGCACGTTCACCTGAAAGCCGCGCGCGATGCAGAGCGTGATGATCGAGTCGAGCTCGGCGTCGCTCACGAGGGAGAGACCGCGCTTCCCCGGCTCGTCGGCGTACGCATCATGAAGCTGCGCGCCGCGGGAGCCGAGCGCGCCGTCGAGCACGATCTTGATGCTGCGAATGGTGAGGAGATCGTTGATGTCGCCGATGCGCGTGCCCGCCGCGAGCGTTTGCGTGAGAGTGGAGTCCTGCGCCGCCGCCATCACGTACATGCGCGCCGAGAGCTCGCCCCGCTCGGCGAGCGACTTCCACACGCGCAGCACCGGGAGATCCGCGGACGCATCGTGCACGCTCGTGAGCCCCCACGCCGCGTACTGCGCGAGCGCGGCGCGTAGCTGGCGCTCGATGCTAGCCGGCGTCTCGCTCGGCATCGCGCGCGTGACGAGCGACATCGCCGAGTCGAGAAAGATCCCTGTGAGCGCGCCGCCCCCGTCGCGCATGATGCGACCGCCGGACGGATCGGCGCGATTGGCCTCGATGTTCGCCAGCGCGAGCGCGCGGCCGTTCACCCAGATCGCGTGACCATCGATGCGATCGAGCATCACCGGATGGCCGGCGCTCACGCGATCGAGCTCCACAGCGGTCGGAAAGTTTGGCGGCGTCCAGAACGCCTGGTCCCACCCCGAACCGCGAATCCACGCGCCCGCGGGCGCCTTGCGCGCGGCCGCGGCGACTCGTCGCAGCACCTCGGCCTTGGACACGCCGTGCAGATCCATCGTCTCGAGCTGTTGGCCGAGGAAGAGGGGATGCGCGTGCGCGTCGGCGAAGCCGGGGAGGATGAAGCCGGCGATCGCGATGTGTCGCGAATGCCGGTTGTCTAGCACGGAGTCGACGTGCGCGATACTCCCGACGGCGGAGATCGCGCCGTCCTGCACGCCAATGGCGTGCACGCGACTGTTGTTCGAGTCGAGCGTGATGAAGGTGCCGGTGTAGATGGTGCCGGCGCCGCGCAACTGTGCGAGCGCGGGAGCTCGCGCGCTCGCGAGTGCGAGCGCGAGGAGCAGTGCGCGCGCTACCACGATTCCGTCGGGGCGTCCTTCGGCGCTGGGAGCAACTTGATGTACGCGACGAGCCGCCAGATCATCGCGGGTTGCAGCACCCCGCCGAACGCCGGCATCCCCTTCGGGCGCCCCTCCGCGATCGAGCGATAGATGTCCGCATCCGCACCGCCATATCGCCAGCGACCGTCGGTGAGACTCGGCCCCACCGCGCCAACCGCGCCGCCACCGTGGCATCCATCGCAGTTCATGCCCGTGAAGAGCGTCGCGCCGGCATCCGCGGCCTTCGCGTCATGCGCTGCAGAGTTCGTGAACCGCTCCGGCGGCGGCGCGATCCCGCCGGCGAAAATGCGGTCGTCGTGACGCGAGATGACGAGCGCGTTGGTAGTCGTTGCTGATGTCGAGGTCATTGCGGCGCCGGATGAATCAGACGTCGTCACAGCCGGAATGCCTTTCTGCTCTCTGCACGCGACACTCGCAAGCACGAACACTGCCAGCATCGCGCGCGATCGCGAAGGAAGAGTTTTCATCTGTGTTTTCCTCCGCTACAGCGCAAAGATCCAAACGATCCCGCCCTGGCTGGTGTGCCGGGCGAGATTGCGAGCGAAGTCCGCCGGATCGCGCACATCGGCGGGGTCGTTCGAGATGTAGTCGCCGGACAGAAGCAGCCAGTCGCCGCCAATCCCCGCGTAGATCGCCACGTACTGCTTCCCGTCCGCGCCGGTGAAGGTGATCGGATCGCCGACGACGCCGGATCCAACCTTGAACTTCCACAGCACGGCGCCGCTCCTTGCATCAGCCGCCTTGAACCATCCGTCGAGCGTGCCGTAGAAAACGACGTCGCCGCGCGTCGCGAGAGATCCGCTCCACACGGGGAAGGGCTCCTTGATCGCCCACGCGCGCTTGCCCGTCGTCGCATCCCACGCGATGAAGGCGCCCATGTTCGGATCGCTTCCCGCATGATACGGGCTGTTGATCCCCATGAACGGCGTGCCCTTGAGATGCGCGGTCTGCACGGCCTCATAGTCCATGCACATGCTGTTCGTCGACGCGTAGAACAATCCGGTGCGAGGCGAGTATGCCACCGGCGACGCAGGACTCTTGCCGCCCTCGAGCGTCGGGCAGATGTCCTTCACGTTTCCGCGCGATGCGCCCGTCTGCTTCGCATCGTTGAGCACGGGACGTCCCGTTGCGAGATCGATCTTCGATGCCCAGTTCACCTTCACGTACGGCTCGGCAAGGAGCACCTCGCCCGTAGCGCGATCCATCGTGTACTCGAAGCCGTTCTTGTCGAAGTGCACGAGCGCCTTGCGCATCTTCCCACCGATCTTGAGATCGACGAGGATCATCTCGGCCGCCGCGTCGAAGTCCCACATGTCGTGCGGCGTGAACTGATAGGCCCACACGAGCGAGCCGTCTTCCGGATGACGCGCGAGCACGCTTGCCGTCCACTTGTTGTCGCCGAGTCGCTGGTCAGCGTTGTATGGGCCAGGGTTGCCCACACCATAGTAGACGAGATCGAGCTCTGGGTCGTACGACATCCATCCCCACACGGGCGCGCCGCCGTGCTTCCACGCGTCGGCGGGCCACGTCGTCTGCCCGAGCTGCGCGCCCTTGTCGTAGAACGCCTTGAAGGTGCCGGCCTTCGCGAGCACGAGGGAGTCGGGACCGATGTTAGTCGCGGTCCACACGATCTTGCCGGTCGCGAGATCGAGCCCCTTCACCCAGCCGAGGATGCCGAACTCGCCACCCGATGCACCGACGAGCACGCGATCCTTCACGATGAGCGGCGCCATCGGCGTCGTCTCACCAGCGGCGAGGTCGGCGATCTTCGTCATCCACAGCTCTTTCCCACTCGCCGCATCGACGGCGACGGTGTGACCATCGAGCAGATTGTAGACGATCTTTCCGTTGGAGTACACGGCGCCGCGATTCACCACGTCGCAGCACGCGATCCCGATCGAGTTCTGATCGACGTTCGGGCGGTACTTCCACTTGAGCGGATAGCCCTCCTTCGCGAGATCGAAGGCGTACAACACGTTGGGGTACGGCGTCACCACGTACATCGTGTTGTTGACGACGAGCGGCTGCCCCTCGTGTCCGCCCAATGTGCCGGTGGAGAATGTCCAGACGGGGTGCAGGCTCTTCGCGTTGGCCGGCGTGATCTGCGCGAG
>PLMM01000431.1 GCA_003142495.1 Gemmatimonadota bacterium
TTGGACGGAGCTCGTGCAAGCGGGGGTGTACGTGTTCGGCGGCATCGTTGCGTGCGTGCTGCTCGGGCGCGCGGTGCCGGGAGGATGGAGCGCGATCTTTCACACGGCGGGCGACGCGGGGAAGCTGCGCGTGATCGACACGTACATGGGCGTCGACCGGCCGTACACGCTCTTCGCCGGCCTGCTCGGCGGCGCCTTTCTCTCGATGGCATCGCACGGCGCCGATCAGCTGATCGTGCAGCGGCTGCTCTGCGCCCGATCGCTGCGCGATGCGCGGCGCGCGATCATCGGGAGCGGCTTCGCGGTGTTCGCGCAGTTCGCGCTCTTTCTCGTGATCGGCCTCGGGCTCTGGGCGTTTTACCAGGGGCGCCACTTCGACGCCACCGATGTCATCTTTCCGACGTACATCGTCGAGCACATGCCGTCGGGGCTGCTCGGGCTGATCGTGGCCGCGATCGTGGCGGCGACGATGAGCACGCACTCGGGGGCGATCAACTCGCTCGCGGCGGCCGCGACAAACGACATCTACCTGCCGATCGCGAAGCTGTCGCCCGAGGATCCGCGCGCGCTCAGGATCTCGCGGAGGTTGGCGGTGATGTGGGGAGTGATTCTCACCGGCGGCGCCCTCATGTTTCATGCGCAGGGGACGCCGGTGGTCGTGGTGGCACTGTCGATCGCGAGCTTCACGTACGGAGGATTGCTCGGCGGTTTCTTTCTCGGGATTTTCTGGCGGCGCGCGATACAGCGCGATGCGCTGGTGGGCATGAGCGTGGGGATTCTCGCAATGGCAATCGTCGTATCCGCAAGGCCGCTCGGCGCGGCGTTTCCGGCGCTCGCGCCGTCGCTCGCGCCAGTCGCGCGCATCGCGTGGCCGTGGTACGTGCTCATTGGCACGACGATCACAATGCTCACCGGAATGCTCTCGTCGCTCGCGCACGAGATGCCGCCGCGCGCCGCGAGTGAGGTGGCCGCATGATCGGGCTCGTGATCGGCGTTGACGCGGGCGGCTCGCGCACGCGCGTGGCAATCGCGGATGCGAATGGAGAGACGATAGCGACCTCCGAGCGCGAGGGTGGCGCCGTGAGGCCTGGAGAGATCGAGCGATCCGCGTCGATCATCGCAGCTGCCGTGCGCGATGCACTCATCACGCTGGACCCGATGCTCGGCACGCCGCGCGCGCTGTGCGCCGGCGTGGCCGGCGTGGGGCGCGAGAACGAGCGCCGCGCGCTCACCGAGGCGCTGCTCGACGAGTCGCTCGCGGACGAGGTGCACGTGGTGACGGACGCCGAGATCGCGCTCGCGGATGCGTTCGGCGAGGAGGCGGGGATCGTGCTGATAGCGGGCACGGGATCGATCGCGCACGGGCGCGGGCCCGCGGGCGCGCTAGAGCGCGTGGGTGGCTGGGGCCCGTTCATTGGCGATGAGGGGGGCGGCTACTGGATCGCGCGGCGCGCGCTGTCGGTGGTGACGGCGGCGACGGATGGCCGCGAGCCGGATACGTCGCTCGTTGGCGCGATTCTCACCGCTGCGGAGCTCGACGAGGTGGAGTCGCTGATTCCGTGGGCCGCGAGCGCGAGCGTGTCGCAGATCGCGTCGCTCGCCCCTGTAGTGGTGGCGAGCGCGGAGGCGGGCGACTTGCGCGCCAACGCGCTGCTGGGACTCGCCGCGGAGGAGCTCGTGCTGCACGTGCGCACGCTCGCGCGGAGCCTGTTCGAGGATGAGCGCGCGGCGGTGCAGGTGGCGCTGGGGGGCGGCCTACTCGATCCGGGGAGCGCGCTGCGGCGACGTGTGGAGCATCGCCTCAAGTCTGCCGTACCGGGGAGCAAGGTGCACTCGGCGCCTATCGTCGCGGTGCGCGGTGCGGTGCGGCGCGCGATGCAGATGGGCGTCGAGCTCGGGGCGAGCTAGGCCCACGCCGGCACGAGCGGTCAGTGCGCTTGTGGCGCCGGTCGCCCGCCGGGATTCCACACGGGGAGCGGCCCGTTCGCGAGAAGATCGACTGCGCGCATCGCGGAATTTATCACCGCCGTCATGTGCGCGAAGTCGATGCGCGAGAGATCGTCGGACGGTTGGTGATAGTCTGCGTGCAGATTGAACGAGGAGAGCGTGTGCGCGGGAATTCCGCGCTCGGCGAAGGCGATGTTGTCGCTGCGCTCGAAGAAGTGCTGAGCTGGGCGCGGGTCCGCCACGATCGGGATGCGCGCCCGCTTCAACAGCGCACCCATCGTGGAGCGATCGTAGCCCGTGAGCCACGCCTTCCCCGCACCGCCGGCGAGTGAATCAGGGCGACCGATCATCTCGGTCTCGAGGTTCGCGACGACGCTATCGAATGGAAGCGGGAAGTGCGCGAGGAGCCACTGCGTGCCGAGCAGCCCTTCCTCCTCGCCGGTGGTGAGCACGAAGAGGATCGAGCGCTTCGGGCGCGGGCCACGCGCGAGCGCTTTCGCCACCGCGAGCACCGACACCGTGCCAGACGCATCGTCGTCGGCGCCATTGTAGATCGAATCCCCGGCCACGGGAGCGCCGATGCCGAGGTGATCGTAGTGCGCGTCGACGACGATCACTTCGCCGGCCAGCTTCGGATCGCTGCCCTCGAGCAGTCCGAGCAGGTTGTACGCGGTCTCGTGGCGCCCGGCAGCGCTGTCGGAGAAGCTGGAGCGCAGCGTGATGGCGCTGTCGGTGACTGCGACGGGGACGAGCTGGTAATAGCCGCTATCTCCCTTCGGAAGCAGACCGATCGACCGCATCTCGTTCGCGATGTAGCGCGCCGCGCGCGCGCCGCCCGGCGATCCGGTGAGCCGCCCCTCCATCGAGTCGTCGGCAAGCGCGGACTCGAGGCGGTGAACCTCGGTGGCGCTGATCGTTCTCGCCGCGCCGGCCTGCGCGAGCGCGGGGAGCGAGGCGAGCGCAATCGCAGCGACTACCAGGCAGCAGCGTCGCGTCATCGCTCGCCGCGCACCGTCTCCCAGCGGTCCATGACCGCCGTGGCGAGACAGTTCCCGACCAGGTTGATCGACGTGCGCGCCATGTCCATCACCGCATCGACGCCGAGGATCACGGCGACGCCTTCGAGCGGCAGGTTGAACTGGGATAGCGCACCGGAAAGAATCACGAGCCCGGCACGCGGAACCGCTGCAACGCCTTTGCTCGTGAGCATGAGTGTCAGCATCATCAGCAACTGCGTCTTGAGCGTCATTTCCACACCGGCGGCCTGCGCCACGAACACCGATGCGACCGCGAGGTAAAGCGTACTGCCGTCGAGATTGAACGAGTAGCCTGTGGGCAGCACGAAGGCGACGATGCGCCGCGGAACGCCGAACTGCTCCATCGCCTCGAAGGCGCGCGGGAGCGCCGCCTCCGACGACGCCGTGGAGAAGGCGATCAGCCACGGCTCCTTCACCGCGCGCCAGAACTTCCCGATCGGAATCCGCGCGAGGAGCGCCACGGGCACGAGCACCGCGACGACGAACACGATCAGCGCGGCGTACAACGTGATGATGAGCAGTCCGAGATGCCGCAGCACGCCGATCCCGCTCGTGCCCACGGTGACCGCAATCGCCCCGCCGATGCCGAAGGGCGCGAATTTCATCACGAGATCGGTGAGCTTGAACATGATCTCGGACAGGCTCTCGCAGAAGCCGAGCATCGTGAGCTTCGACTTACTTCCCGCGCGCGAGAGCGCGACGCCGAAGAGCACCGAGAAGAACACGATCTGGAGCACCTCGTTGTTCGCCGCCGCCTCGAAGAAGCTCTGCGGCACGACGTGCTCAAGCACGCCGGTGAGCGTCACGTGCTTCTGCGCGAGGTCGTTGCCGACGGCCGCCGACGCGCCGGTGATGTTCACGCCATCGCCCGGCCGGATGAGGTTCACCGCCGTGAGCCCTATCACGAGCGCAAGCGTCGTCACGATCTCGAAGTAGATGATCGAGCGCAGCGCGAGCTTCCCCACCCGCTTCATGTCGTCGCCATGCCCCGCTATTCCGACCACGAGCGTCGAGAAGATCAGCGGCACGATCAGCAGCTTGATCATGCGCAGGAAGATCGTCGACAAAACTTTGAGCGAGGCCGCCTGAAAGACGGGTGCGGGTTGCC
The DNA here is from genome assembly GCA_003142495.1 of Gemmatimonadota bacterium. Lineage (GTDB taxonomy): Bacteria > Gemmatimonadota > Gemmatimonadetes > Gemmatimonadales > Gemmatimonadaceae > FEN-1250. The sequence goes on from PLMM01000431.1 coordinate 4,093, forward strand.
CGGGCACGCCGTCGGGGAATGCCACTCCCACCACGACGCCGATCACCATCGAGATGAAAATCCAGTGCGTGAGGGAGAGGCGGCGGAAGATCCCGCCGCCGCCCGGTGCCGCCGTGCTACTCACTCGAAACGGGCGGCTTGCCGCTCCGGAGCGTCGAGTTCCGATAGCCGTACAGGAAGTAGAGCACGAGTCCGATCACGAGCCACCAGCCGAAGCGCACCCACGCCTTGTGCGGCAGCCCCCACATCACGAACAGGCAGAGCGCGGCGCCGAGCGGCGCGACCACATAAAGGAACGGCACACGGAATGGGCGCGGACGATCCTTGTCGGTGTGGCGCAGCACGACCACGCCGCTGCACACCAGGATGAAAGCGAACAGCGTGCCGATGTTCGTCAGATCGTACGTCTCGTTCGCATCGCCGACCAGCGCCCACGTCGCCACGAACACGCCCGTGATGATCGTCGTGATGTATGGCGTGCGGTATTTCCCGTGCACTTTCGCCGCGAACTTCGGCAGCAGCCCATCGCGCGCCATCGCGAAGAAGATGCGCGGCTGCCCGTACTGAAACACGAGCAGCACAGCGCTCATCGAGAACACAGCGCCGAGCGCGACGAGCCAACCCACCTTCGTCATGCCGACGGACGTCAGCGCAAACGAGAGCGGATCGGCCGAGTTTCCGAGCGTCGTGTACGGAACCATGCCGGTGAGCACGAAGCCGACGAGGATGTAGATCAGCGTACAGATCGCCAACCCTCCCAAGATCCCGATTGGGAGATTTCGCTGCGGATTCTTCGTCTCCTCGGCCGCCGTCGAGATCGCGTCGAAGCCGATGTAGGCGAAGAAGACGATCGCGGCGCCGTGGTGAATGCCGGTGAAGCCGTTCGGCGCGAAGGGGTGATAGTTCGCGGGATTGATGTGCTGCACGCCGACGACAAGGAAGAGCGTCAGCGCGACCAGCTTCACGGCCACCATGATGTTGTTCGCGCGCGCACTCTCGCGCACGCCGATCACGAGGAGCCAGGTGATCGCGAGAACGATCCCGCACGCCGGCAGATTGATGAGAATCGGAAAGCCCATGACGTGCGGCGCGCTGTCCATGAGCGCGTGCACTCCCGGATCGCTGCTCAGGAGCGCCGTGCGATAGCCGGTCGCGAGCCATGGAGGGATCACCATCCCCATCCCGGCCAGCAGCGTCTTGAAGTAGTCCGACCACGAGATCGCGACGGCAACGTTGCCCACCGCGTATTCGAGGATGAGATCCCATCCGATGATCCACGCGACGAACTCTCCGAGTGTCGCGTACGAGTAGGCGTACGCGCTACCGGCCTGCGGGATCATCGCGGCGAGCTCCGCGTAGCAGAGTCCCGCGAGCGCGCAGGCGAAGCCGAGCAGGAGGAAGGAAATGACGAGCGCCGGACCGGCGCCGCTCCGCACGATGACGCCGTTCACGACCTCGCCGGCAGCCGCCGATCCGATCGCCCCGAAGATGCCCGCGCCGATCACCGCGCCGATCGCGAGCATGATCAGATCGCCAGCGCCGAGCAACCGGCGCAGCGCATTCGGGTTGTCCGCCTCCGACATCAGATCGGCGATCGGCTTGCGGCTGAACAGTGACGCCATGCGGAGCCCGGGCTGGAAAGGTGAAAAAACATGCGAGCGCGATGCGCATCAGCGCACCGCGCTCACATGGTCGAGATTACGACGCCGACTCGATTCGCATGCCGTAGAACGACCGGTAGACGAACGTCGCCGAGATGAGGAGGAAGATGAGCGCGAGCAGGTGGCTGAAGTTCTGGCCCCGCTGCGCAGTCAACGACACCGCCAGCTCCACCGCGAGCAGGCCGAACAGCGTCGAGAACTTGATGATCGGATTGAGCGCCACCGATGACGTGTCCTTAAACGGATCGCCGACGATGTCGCCGACCACCGTCGCCTCGTGCAGCGGCGTTCCCTTCTGCTTGAGCTCGACCTCGACGATCTTCTTCGCATTGTCCCACGCGCCGCCGGCGTTCGCCATGAACACGGCCTGGTACAATCCGAAGAGCGCGATCGACACGAGATAGCCGATGAAGAAGTACGGCTCGACGAACGCGAAGGCGAGCGTCGCGAAGAACACGCAGATGAAGATGTTGAGCATCCCCTTCTGCGCGTACTTGGTGCAGATCTCGACGACGGCCTTGCTGTCTTCCATCGACGCCTTGGTCGCGCCCTCGAGCTTGATGTTCTTCTTGATGTACTCCACCGCGCGGTACGCGCCCGTGGTCACCGCCTGGATCGAGGCGCCGGTGAACCAGTAGATCATCGCGCCACCCGTGATCAGTCCGAGCAGGAATGGCGGGTGCAGCAGCGACAGGTTGCCGATGAGCTCCGGCTGCAGGCCCTTCGTGAGCGCCACGATGATCGAGAAGATCATCGTCGTTGCGCCGACCACCGCCGTACCGATCAGCACCGGCTTCGCCGTCGCCTTGAAGGTATTGCCGGCGCCGTCGTTCTCCTCGAGCAGATGCTTCGCTCGCTCGAAGTTCACCTTGATGCCGTACTTCGACTCGAGCTCCTTCTCGATTCCCGGAATCTGCTCGATGATCGAGAGCTCGAACACCGACTGCGCGTTGTCCGTCACCGGTCCATACGAATCGACGGCGATCGTGACCGGTCCCATCCCCAGGAATCCGAACGCCACGAGACCGAATGCGAAGACCGCCGGCGCGAGCATGATCCCACCCGTAACTGCCGTCCCCGGGATGATCGCCGGAATGCCAATGCTCACGTAGTACGCGGCGGCCATCAGCCCCATGATCGTGATGCCGAGCCAGTACGCGCTGAAGTTTCCGGCCACGAGCCCGGAGAGAATGTTGAGCGCCGAGCCGCCCTCACGCGACGACGAGACCACTTCGCGCACGTGCCGCGACGTCGTCGAGGTGAACACCTTCACGAGCTCGGGAATGATCGCGCCCGCGAGCGTTCCGCACGTGATCACCGTCGACAGCTTCCACCAAAGCGTGCCATCGCCGAGCGTGGGGATGATCATCTTCGACACGAAATACGTGAAGCCGACGGACACGATCGAGGTCAGCCACACCAGCGTCGTCAGCGGCGTCTCGTAGTTCATGACATCCGCATTCTCGAAGCGCGCCTTCGCAATCACAGCGTTGATCAGATACGACACCCCACTCGCGATGATCATCACGATGCGCATCACGAAGATCCAGACGAGCAGCTGCACCTGCACCGTCGAATCCGGCACCGCCAGNNCCGTAGGTCTCGAAGCCGTCGGCGCTCGGACCAACCGAGTCGCCGGCGTTGTCGCCGACGCAGTCCGCGATCACCCCCGGATTCCGCGCATCGTCTTCCTTGACGTTGAAGACGATCTTCATCAGGTCGGAGCCGATGTCCGCGATCTTCGTGAAGATACCGCCGGCGATACGGAGCGCCGCGGCGCCCAGGGACTCACCGATCGCGAAGCCGATGAAGCACTGGCCCGCGTAGTCGCCCGGAATGAAGAGCAGAATGCACAGCATCATGAGAAGCTCGATGCTGATGAGCAGCATCCCGATGCTCATCCCCGCGCTGAGCGGAATCGCGTAGCAGGGATACGGCTTGCCGCGCAGGCTGGCGAACGCCGTGCGCGAGTTCGCGAAGGTGTTGACGCGAATGCCGAACCACGCCACGCCGTAGCTCCCCGCGATGCCCAGCAGGCTGAACGCGAGAATGATCGCGACGCGCATTGGCGTGAAGCTCAGCAGGTAGCCGAAGTAGAGCACGATCACGAAGCCGATGAACACTTCGAGGAGGAGAATGAACTTCCCCTGCGTCGTCAGATACGTCTTGCACGTCTCGTAGATCAGCTCGGACACCTCGAGCATCGACTGGTGTACCGGCATCGCCTTGAGCTTGGCGTAGATCACGACGCCGAAGATCAAACCGAACGCGCAGATGAGCAGCCCCCAGAGCAGCAGCTTGTCGCCCGGGATTCCGTTGAGGAACGTCACCTGCGACAGGTCGGGCACCTTGAGATTCGCTTCGCCGCCGGCAGTTTCCTGCGCGAGCGCGCGCATGGCGGTGAGCGGAAGGGCCAGCATCACGAGCAGCATCGCCATCGCCGGCCAGCGCGAGACAGTGCGTAGGAGCGAATGGTGCATTGTGGTCATCAGTGAAAATCTCCAGTGAGGTGCAGAAGCCGCCGCGCCAACGGCAGCGAGCGGGACGAACGACGGTCGAACGCGCTCGACTGCGCGGTGGGGCATGCTACGCGGCCTCCACACGGCGCCAGAGCGCGTACACCGGAATGCCGATCAGCACGATCACGAGCCCGGAGAGGGCCTGTGTGCGCGTCTGTGGCGCGAGGAGCAGAATGATCGACACCGCGCCCGCGAGAACGATGTACAGCCCCGGGAGCACCGGATACCCCACGGCGCGATAGGGTCGCTCAATCTCGGGATGCTTGCGTCGCAGGATGAACAGCCCGATCGTCGTCAGCACGTAGAACAGCAGCGCTGCGAAGATCACGTAGTCGAGCAGCTGTCCGTACGTGCCGGTGAGGCAGAGCAGCGACACCCACACCGACTGCACGATGAGCGCGAAGCTCGGAACCGCCCGCGCGTTGAGCGTGCCCGCGCGGCGGAAGAACAGCTTGTCGCGCGCCATCGCGAAGTACACGCGCGCACCGGATAGAATCAGTCCGTTGTTGCAGCCGAACGTCGAGATCAGGATCGCGATCGCCATGAACGTCGCGCCACTCGGCCCGAACACCTGCTCGGCCGCCGCCGTGCCCACGCGATCCTGCGTCGCGTGCTCGATCCCGCGCGCCAGCACCGTCGCGCCGTCCGCCGCGCCGTGCAGCGGGAGCACCTGCAGATACGAGATGTTGGCGAGGATGTAGAGCACGCTCACCAACCCCGTTCCGAACACCAGCGCCAGCGGCAGATTCCTTCGCGGATTCTGCACCTCGGCCGCGGCGAAGGTGACGTTGTTCCACGCGTCGCTCGAGAAGAGCGAGCCGACCATCGCCGCGCCGGCCGCAAGCACGAAGGCGCCGGTGATCGACGGCCCCGCCGCGAACGCCGCGCCGAAGTTCGCTGCGACCGCCGTGCTGTTGCGGCCGACCACGAAGCCGAGGATGATGAGGATCGCGAGCGCGCCGGCCTTCACGATGGAAAGCGACGTCTGCACGAACTTCCCTTCGCGCACGCCGCGCAGATTCACCCACGTCAGAATCCAGACGGTGAGGAGGCCGATCAGGCGCTGCGGCGTGAGCCCGATCTGGATCGCCGCCGAGGGATCGACGCAGCCCAGCGCCTTGAAGCAGACGTCGGCCTGCGGAAACCACGAGTAGCGGTCGGGGGTGATCGCGGGCCAGAGCACACCAACGAAGCGGCCGAAGGCAACGGCAACAGCGGCGATCGTCCCCGTCTGGATGACAAGGAAAAGGGTCCACCCATAGAGGAAACCCATGAGAGGACCCATCGACTCGCGGAGGAAGACGTACTGTCCCCCTGCTCTGGGGTACATCGCGGCGAGCTCCCCGTAGGCGAGCGCGCCGAGCAGCGTAATGAGCCCGGTAAGCCCCCAGATGATCAGAAGCCACAGCGGCGATCCCACCGCGCGCGAGATGGCGGACGAGACGATGAAGATGCCCGAGCCGATCATGGTGCCGGCAACGAGCATCGTCGCGTCCGTCAGGGTCATGGCCCGGACGAATTCGGTCGGAGACAGCGTACCATCGCGCTCGACGTTCCCAGCGGCCATGTGCTTCCTCGATCGATGCGGATTGTGCGCAGGCAGGGCCGCCGGCCAGACCGATAGCTAGCGGTCTCGCGGCGGGCAGTAAATCGGGGGGAAAGTAACGGCCCAGTCAGCAGCTGCGCTAGGTCGCCGGTGGTGCGAATCGAGGGCTAGAGCCCGAGCGGAACGTCGACGCCGGCGGCGACCGGAGTGCCATCCGCGCGGTGCGCGGGACGCCACTTGTACTGCATGAAGCGATCGCGAAGGCGGCGATCGTAGCTCGAGTTGCCGGTGTCGATGTCGACGCGGGCGACGCGCCCCGTCTCATCGATCTCGAAGTGCACGACGAACGTTTTGCCGCGAAGACCGCCGGGCACGGGGAGCTCGGGGATGAGCAGGAGCTCCGCCGTGGGCGGAAAGATGGTTCCCTCTCCCCCGCCATTCCCTGGGCCGACGCCCGAGCCGCGTCCGGTGCCCATCCCGGTGCCAGTCCCTCCTCCCGTGCCTGGGCCGGCGCCAGGGCCACCGGTGACGCCGGCGCCATTCCCTGGCCCCGGTGCATTGCCCGCCGCGACGGTGACGGGGGTGGTGTCCGGCTTGACCTCCGGCGCCGCAGCAGTGGACGGTGGCACCGCCGGTGGCGGCACGACCGCCGGCTTGGGAGGAATCGGCGTGGGCACCGGCGGCACCAACGGATTCGGCTTTACCGGCACTGCGGGCGGTGGCGGCGGCGGCGGCACGACGCGCACGAAGCGCAGATCTTCGTGCACGTACGGATCGCGCGCGCCGCCCCTGCTCCCGCCACCGCCGCCGCCCGCCGCGCCCGCGCCGCCGGCGCCGCGTGTTGCATCCTCCGCGTCCTTCACGAGCAGGATCGGGAGAATCATCAGCGCGATGAGCAGTGCATGCAGGAGTAAAGAGATCGCGCCCGCCCATTTGGAATCCCGGCGCGCCGGAATTCCAACGGGCGGGCGATACGGTGGACGTGCAACGGGCGGCTCGCTCGGAGCCTCGTACGGCGACATGTCGATGATGACCTCGGCTACCCCCAAAAATAGCGCGACGGACGCACCGGGAGGTGGGTCCGTCGCGATCTCCTACGAGAGCAGCGCAACCAATGTTGCGCGCGCTGCCGTTACTTCGGAACGTCCTTCGGCGGAATTCCAATGACCTTGACGCCTGCGCCGCGCGCCTGGTCCATGCCGAAGATCACGTCCTGATATTTCACGGTTGGATCGCCCTTCACGAAGATGATCTTGTCCGGACGCCCATCGTAAACCGTCTTGAGTCGCTCGGCCAGCTTGTCCTTCGGCACGGCCTCGCTGTTGATCTTGTACGCGCCGCCAGGCAGCACCTGGAGCACGATCTGATCGGATGCGATGGGAGTATTGATCGGCTGCGGCGTCGGATCCGGAAGCTGCAGATCGATCGCCTTCCGCATCATCGGCACCGCCATAATGAAGATGACCAGCAGCACCAGTAGCACGTCGATCATCGGCGTGACGTTGATGTCGTTCGAGAGCCCGGTATTCCCACCACTCGTCATTGCCATGTGATTCTCCTACGGCTTCTTGGTGGTTTTCGGGAGGTCTCCCGCGACCGTCGATTCGGTTCCCGGCTGCTGATCCGAAATTGCGCCGAGCACGCGAACTCCGTTATGCGCGGCGAGATCGATCGCGTCGAGCACCTTGGAATAGTCGAGATTCTTGTCTGCCTTCAGGTACAGGATCTTGTCCGTCGTGCGCGCATCGAAGATCGCCTTGAGCTGCTGTGGAAGTGTGTTCTTGTCGATGTGCTTCTTGTTCAGATAGTACTCTCCGAACGCATCGATGCCGAGCACCTGATCCTCATTTTCCTCTGGATGCGACTTGAGGTTGATGCCGACGGGCGGCTGCGCCTGGAACCCAGCATTGATGAGCGGCGTCACGACCATGAAAATGATCAGCAGCACGAGCATGACGTCGATCATCGGCGTGACGTTGGGGGACGACGCGACACCGCCGCCCGTCCCCGCGCTTGACATAGCCATGAGCTACCTCCTCTGAGTGGCTTGGGCTACTGCGAGATGGGGCCCGAGCCGCCCGTGGTGTTGAACTCACGGGTGAAGCGCGAACGGCCGAACTCACCAGCAACGCCCTTGATCAGATAGTCGATCATTTCCTTCGAGGTGTACGTCATCTCGACGGAGAGATTGTCGATTTTCGTCGTGAAGTAGTTGTACGCCCACACCGCCGGAATCGCGACGAGCAAACCGAACGCCGTCGTGATCAGCGCCTCGGCGACACCGGCCGAGATGGCGCCCATTCCGCCGGCGCCCGACTGCGCCATACCGACGAACGCGTTCACGATTCCCATCGTCGTACCGAGCAAGCCGACGAACGGCGCCGTGGCACCGACCGTCGCGAGCACCGCGAGGCCGCGCTTCAGCTCGGAGAGAATGATCATCATGTTGCGCTCGACCGCGCGCTCTGCCGAGTTGATGTCGGCGACCGTGACGGAGCCATCCTGCAGCAGCGGCTTCACTTCGCCGAGCGCGCCGCCGAGCACACGCGCAACGTGGGACTTCTTATAGCTCTCGGCAAGGCGAATCGCCTCGTTGAGGTTGTCCTCTTCCAGGAACTGCGAGAACTCGGGAGCGAACTTGCGCGTCTCGGCCTGCGCCTTACGCAACGTCCACCACTTCTGGACCATCACGGTGAGCGAATAGACCGACATGATCGCGAGCGCGAACACGATTCCCTTCGCGAAGCCGCCCATCGATTGAAAGAGCGCAAGTAACGAGATGCCCATTTGACCTTCTCCGAAATAAAAAGACGAAAAGTGAGAGTGCTGTGGTCAGCTCTAATGATTGGGTGCGACGAACTTCAGCGGCAGCTGCACGATCTGCTTCACCTTGTGCCCGCCCGCCTCGGCCGGATAGAAGCGCCACTGCGGGAGCGCTGTCTTGAGCGCGGACGCGAACAGATCGTTGCTCGCCTGCAGAACCTTGAACGTGCTCATGTCCGCCTTGCCGAGCGTGTCGACGACGAATTGCGCGAGCACCTCGCCTTCGACGCGGGAGCTCTCCAGCATCGACGGATACTTCGGATTCGGGTTGCCCTCTCGCGGCAGCGCGGGCTTCTCGACCTGGAACTCGAAGTACGGCTGATCGGTTGGCTGCGCGACGCCACCAACGACGCCGTTCGCCTTTCCGCCTGCGACGCCCTTCCCCGAGAAATCCTTTTCATCGGTGACGGCCTTCGAGAGATCGACATCCGGGATCTTGTCCGGGATGTTGATCGGCGCGGTGAGCACCTGGAAGCCCTTCGGCGGCGGCGGTGCGGCAACCACATCCGGCGGCGGCGGCTTCGGCTCATCCGGCGGCGGCGGCGGCGGCTCTGGCGCCTTCGCGAAGACGACGTCTTCCTGACGGCTCTTCTCGACGATCTTTTCGCCAGCGTGCGCGGTGACGTAGACCGCGAGCGTGATGATGATCGCGTGCAACGCGACGCTGACGAAAGTGCCGCCAAAACCTCCCTTCTTCTGCGGCTTCGACTCGATCAGGTTGTTGAACATGCGCCTGGGATCGGAATGAAGTTCACGAGCACTGTTACGTACTTGGGACTGAACCTACGACACGTAGTTCTCGATGGGATGCAGCCCACATTAAGAAATCATGAAGGCCGTATTAGCATTTATTCACACATCATGCCGGGCATTCTGGCAGCGTCCGCTAGTCGATTGTATCACTTCTTTTCGACCTTCGATAGCTGAACAGACGGCGATCCCCGCACCTATCTCAATGGTTGGGCCCGATGAATTTCAACGGGAGTTGAACTATCTGCTTGACCTTGTGGCCGCCGGCCTCGGCGGGATAAAAGCGCCACTGTGTGAGCGCTGATCGGAGCGACGCGGAAAAGAGATCGTTGCTCGAGTCAAGTATTTTGAAGGTGGTCATGTCGGCGCGGCCGAGCGTGTCGACGACGAACTGCGCGAGCACGGTGCCTTCGACGCGAGAACTCTCGAGCATCGACGGGTATTTGGGAAATGGATTTCCTGCGCGGGAAAGCGCGGGTTTCTCTACTTGCGTTGCGGAGAATGGCGCGCCCGAGTCGAGGCCAGCGTTGGTGGATGTTTCACCGGAGCCGCGATCGCCGCCGCCGATATTGAAGAGACTTTCGGCTGGCGCGAGTCCGCCGCTCGGATCGATGGGCGGAAGCTTGTCGGGAATCGTGATGAGCGGATTGATCACCGGCCCGTGTGGCGCCGAGGGAAGCTTCGGAGTAGTCGGGTGCGCGGGCGCGTGCTGGGGTTTTGCCGGCTGCGGCGGATAGAATATCGTCGGCCCGGTCTCGACGGGTACATTGACGATCTCCTTCGCACTCGCCGTCACGTACACCGCGAGCGTGATCACCGCCGCGTGCAGCGCGACGCTCACCACCGTACTCTGAAGCGACTTCTGCGATGCGCGCTTCGACTCGATCAGGCTGATGGACATGTGCGTCGTCTCCCAGGCGAAAGACACGTGCGACTGCAGCATCCGTGGGATCCAACCTATGAGACGATTCTTTCGCGCTCCTTCCGCGCGCGTTAAGAACTCATGAACCGATCGTTAGCTAATTCGTAACGATCAATCCGCCGAAAGCTGCTCCAGCGGCGGAGCCACGACCGCATCTTCCGCCACCGGCAGCGTCACGGTGAACGTCGTGCCGCGCCCGAGGCGCGAGCGCACGGAGATCGTCCCGCCATGCGCCTCCGCGATCCACTGGCTAATCGCGAGCCCGAGCCCAAAGCCCCCGCGCTCCGCCGAGCGTGAGCGCGCGCGGTCGGCGCGGTAGAAGCGCTCGAAGATGTGCGGGAGATCGGCAGCGGAGATGCCGATCCCCGTGTCGCGCACCGTGAACGCCACCGTGCGATCGTGCGCGACGAGGCTCAGCTCGACGCTTCCCGTGGTCGTGTACTTGAGCGCGTTGGTGATGATGTTGAGGAAGAGCTGGCGCAGCCGCGTGCGATCCGCGAGCACCACCACATCCGCGATCTCGGGCATCGTCACCGCGAGCCCCGCCGCCTCGCCCAAAATCGTCGCGGTCTCGAGCACCTCGACGGCGAGCGGCGCGAGCGGCACGCGCTCACGATGGAGATCGAAGCGCCCCTCGTCCGCGCGCGCCAGCGTGAGGAGGGAGTCGACGAGATCCGCCATGCGCGTGGTCTCGTGCAGCGCCTCCTCGAGCGCGATCAGCTTGTCGGGGCCCGGCGCGCGATCGCTCATCGCGCGCTCCACGTCGGCGCGCATCACCGCGAGTGGCGTCTTGAGCTCGTGGCTCGCGTCCGCGGTGAAGCGGCGCAGCGCCGCGAAGGAGCTCTCGAGTCGCTCGAGCATCTCGTTGAGCGTCACCGCGAGCTTCGCGATCTCCTCGCCAGCGGTGACCGGCAGCCGTCGATGCAGCGAGCGGCCGTCGGTGATCGCCTGCACCTCGTTGACGAGGCGATCCACCGGTTGAAAGGCGCGTCCCGCGATCGCGTAGGCGAGCGCGATCGACGCGAGGAGCAGTATCGGCGCGGCGGCCGCCATCGTCTCGACGAGATCCTTGATCGCGGGATCGGGAACGTCGGCCGCCGTGGCGACGACCACGCGCGAGACCGTCGAGGAGCGATCCGCCGGCGCCTGCGCCACCATGAGCAGCTTGCGATCATCAAGCTGCACGGTTTTCGCGACACCAGTGGTCGGCGCGCTCACCGCCGCTGCCATCAGCACCGCGAGCTGATCGGGATCTTCGTTGAGGTCGCGGATCGGCGCCGATACATAGAGGATGCGGCCGCTCGCGTCGAGCACGAGCAGA
>PLMM01000301.1 GCA_003142495.1 Gemmatimonadota bacterium
CGACGAATCTGCAGTTCATCTTCCAGAAAACAGCTGAACAGCAGAAGGGCAAGATGATCTCGCTGGCGACCGAGACCGATCGAACCCTGTTCTTCGATTTCCTGCCGCTCGATCTCGGCACGATCTCGGGATTCTCGACGCGCTTCCAGCTCTACACCGTCCCGGGCCAGGTCTACTACCAGGCGACGCGGAAGCTCGTGCTGCACGGCGCCGACGGCGTCGTCTTCGTCGCCGACAGCCAGGCGCGACAGCTCGCCGAGAATATCGAGAGCATGCAGGACCTCCACGCGAATCTCGCGGAACACGACATCGATGTGCGCTCCATGCCGCTCGTGATTCAGTACAACAAACAGGATCTCCCGCGCTCGCTCATCTCGAGCGTGCCGGAGCTGGAGGACGCGCTGAACTTTCGCGAGGTCCCTTCGTTCGCCGCGGATGCGCTGCACGGCACCGGCGTCTTCGAGACGCTGCGCGGAATTGCCGGGCTCGTGCTGCGCCGGCTCAGCGCCGGCACGAGCACGCCACCGGCCGCTGCAGCCGCGGGAGGCCGCTGACGGTGGATCTCGATCCGCGGTATCGCTTCGAGAATTACATAGTAGGGGGTGCCAATCGGCTCGCCGTGTCAGCGGCGCGAGCGGTGGGGCAGTCCCCCGGAACGTCGTACAACCCACTCTTCATCTACAGCAGCTCCGGGCTCGGCAAAACCCATCTGATGCTCGCGATCGGGCATCTCGCGCGCTCGCTCAATCCGCAGATGACGGTGGAGTACGTCACCCTCGAGGAGTTCATCGAGGAGCTCAACCACGCGATCGGCGACAGCGCGATGGAACTGTTCAAGCAGCGTTTCCACATGGTGGACATGCTCCTGCTCGACGACGTGCAGTTTCTCGCCGGCCGCAAGGAGACGCAGAGCGAGATGCTGCGCCTCTTCAACACGCTGCAGCGCGCGGGGAAGCAGGTGGTGCTCACGAGTGATCGCCCGCCCTCGGAGATCGGGGATCTCGACGAGCGGCTGATTACGCGGCTCACGGGCGGGCTCGTCGTCGACGTCGGCTCGCCGGACTACGAGACGCGTGTCGCGATCCTGCGCAGCAAGTGCGAAGAGCGCGGCGTCGTCTTCGAGGCGGGGGTGCTCGACGAGGTCGCGCGGATCAACTTCACGAACGTGCGCGAGCTGCAGGGCGCGCTCAACCGCCTGATAGCGTGCCAGACGCTCGAGGAGGCGCCCGTCACCGCGCGCAGCGTGCGCGAGCTGCTCGGAGAGAAGCCCGACACGCCGCTGCTCGTGCCCTCGCAGGCGCGCGGGCAGGAGTTCGCGAGCTTCCTGTCGGATTTGAGCGAGGTCGTCTCGCAGCACATCGACAGCTGGCGCGTGCGCGTCGTCGAGGCGATGACGTACTGGCATCAGCTCGGCTATGTCACGCTCCTGCTCGAGCGCACGCTCGAGGCGACGGAGGAGCCGGACGTCGACACGCTGCTCTCGCGCTTCGAGGCATCGATCCGGCGGCTGCGCGAGCTCGAGGCGGAGGCGTCGAAGATCGACACGCAGCTCGCTGCGTCGGAGCTGTTCAAGGATCCGGAGCGCGTCGGCGAGGCGGAGCTCGTCCTCGCGCGGCTGGTCGGCGGCGCCGAGCCGCCTCCGGGCCCCGATCCCGCCTTCACGCGCTCCGAGCTCGAGGTTGGCGCGTCGAACCAGCTCGCGGTGCACGCGGTCGACACGATCATCGATGAGCCGGGGAAGAAGTACAACCCGCTCTTCGTCTACGGACCGCGCGGCGTCGGCAAGACGCATCTGCTCAACGCGCTCGGCAACGAGCTGATCGCGCAGAGCGGCGGCGCGTTCACGGTGGCGGTGGTGAACGCCTCGCAGTTCATCGACGAGCTGATCGCGGCGCTGCAGGAGGAGCAGATCGAGAAGTGGCGCGCCCGCTACCGCGTGGTCGATGCGCTGATTCTCGATGACGTCGACAAGTGCGCGGGGAAGGAGCGCTCGCAAGAGGAGCTCTTCCACATCTTCAACAGCCTCTTCTACAACGGCCGGCAAATAGTCTTCGCGAGCGAGCACGCGCCGAAGGCCATCGAGGGGCTCGAGGAGCGGCTCCGCTCGCGCTTCGAGGGCGGGCTCGTGGTCGAGATCCAGGCGCCGGATCATGCGCTGCGCGAGAAGCTCTACGCGCGCTACCTCGCGGATGTCGGCGAGCGGCTCGATCGCCCGCTCATCGACTTTCTCGCGTCGCGCTCAGTGGCGAGCGTCGCCGAGATGCGCGGAATCGTCGACCGGCTGATGAAGGCGGCGGATGTCGTGGGCGTGCCGCTCAACGCATCGTTTGCGCGGAAAGAGCTCGAGGGCGGCGCCACTGCGCCCGCGCCCTCGAAGCAGTCGAATGGGCGCGACGCGGACCCGTTCTTCCTCGACGAGGAGAAGATCCTCTGGGATTGGCCAGACGTCACCGGCCGCGCCATCGAGGAGTTCCGATAGATGGCGATCAAGGGAAGTCTGCGCGAGGCGAGCCTGCCGGACGTGCTGCAGCTGCTGGCGATGGGACAGAAGACCGGCTGTCTCTCCGTCACCGACCGCAACAACTTCGGCTACATCTACTTCGATCGTGGACGGATCTCGTATGCGTCGATCGTCAACAGGCGCGATCGGCTCGGCGACACGCTCGTCAAGAACAACGTCATTACGCAGCGCGAGCTCGACGCGGCAATCGACGCGCAGGCCACGCAGCAGCGCAACAAGCGACTCGGCGAGATCCTCATCGAGCAGCACATCCTCACGCGCGAGGAGCTCCACCGCTACATCCGCGTGCAGATCGAAGAGGCCGTGTACTATCTGTTCACGTGGGTACAGGGGACGTTCAGCTTCGAGGCGGACATGCGCCCCGACGATCACGACGTCCTCGTCTCGATCAACCCGGAGTCGCTGCTCCTCGAGGGCGCGCGCCGTGTGGACGAGTGGAGCCTCATTGAGAAGAAGGTGCCGAGCTTCGATCTCATCTTCGAGCTCGACGCCGCACGCGTCGCCGCGAGCGAGGCGCAGCTCACGCCCGCGCAGCAGACGCTCGTCGCGCTGATCGACGGCCGGCGCGATGTCACCGCGCTCATCGATGCGTCGGGGATCGGCGACTTCGATGTCGGGAAGGCGCTCTACGGGCTCGCGACGGCCGGCTTCATTGCGCGTGTGGGCAAGTCGCGGCCGCAGGACGATGTCGTGCGCGAGGCGCGCGTGGAGGAGCATCGCAACCTCGGCGTCGCCTTCTATCGCACCGCGATGTTCGAGGAGGCGACGCGCGAGTTCCGCCGCGTCGTCGAGCTGCACGACGCGGATGTGCAGGCGCGCTTCTTCCTCAGCCTCGTCTCGATGCGCGAGGGGCGCTGGACGGAGGCGGTGCTCACCCTGCGCGAGGCCGCGGCGCAGCCGACGGCGCGTCCGTCGATCTTCCACAACCTCGCGTACGCGCTCGAGCGCCTCGGCAATCTCGACGAAGCGCGCGAGATGCTGCACGAGGCGATCGCGCGCGGCGGCGGCGACGATCCGCGCATCCGCACCTCGTTCGGCGTGCTCGCGCTGCGCACTGGCGACGTCGAAGAGGCGAACGCGTCGCTCGCCGCCGCGCGCGCGCTGCTCGGCAAGCGGCTTCCGTCCCCCGCCTGGTTTCACTACGCGTCGCTCGCCGCCGGACTCGCGGGCGAACTCGATCGCGCGCTCGAGCTCATCACCGAGGGCGTGAAGGCGCATCCGCAGGCGGCGGTGCTCGGCAACACGCTCGCCGCGGTGCAGGAGCGGCGCGGCGACTTCAACGCCGCGGCGCTCGCAGCCGAGGCGGCGATGGGGGACGGGAGCACGATCCCGCAGCTCCACAAGAATCTCGGCGACTACTTCTATCGCGCGCTGCGCTACGAGGAGGCGCTCGATCAGTATCAGCGCGCCATCAAGATCAACCCCGCGCTCGGCTACGACGTCTACTTCAAGCTCGGTAACATCCGTTTCAAGTGGCAGGAGAAGGAGCAGGCGCTCGCGTACTGGGAGCGCTCACTCGCGCTCAACCCCGACAACGAGATCCTTCGTACCAACCTCGAGCTCGCGCGCACCGCCGCATCATGACGGACGTGCCCCTGGAGGACGACGGCTTCGATCTGCTTACCGCCAAGATTACGCGCGACCGCGGATTCGGCTGCGCGAGCTACAAGGAGAAGTGCGTGCGACGCCGCATTGCCGTGCGCATGCGTGCGCGCAGCGTGCACACCTTCGCGGACTACGGGCTCGTTCTCGATCACGATCCGCACGAGTACGAGCTGCTCCTCGACGCGCTCACGATCAACGTCACGAAGTTCTTCCGCAATCCGGAGACGTTCGCAGCCATCGACCGCGAGCTGGTGCCCGCGCTCTACGCACGCGTCGAGCCGCAGCTGCGCATCTGGAGCGCGGGGTGCGCGAGCGGCGAGGAGCCGTACTCGCTCGCGATGCTCATGCACCGCTTCGCCTCGACGCACGGATGTCGCTTCGATCGCGTCGAGGTGCTCGGCACGGATCTCGACATCGCAAGCCTCGCGACGGCCGAGCGCGCGACGTATCTCGAGCCGACGCTCTCGGATACGCCGCCCGACATTCGACAGATGTACTTCTCGATGCAGCCGCCGTACCGCATTCACAGCGACGTACGCGCACGCGTGCACTTCCGCCGCCACGACCTGCTGCGCGAGCCATTTCCGGAGTCGCAGCATCTCATCTGCTGCCGCAACGTCATCATCTACTTCGACCGCGCCACGCAGGAGTCGCTCTTCGAGCGCTTCGCCGAAGCGCTGCTCCCCGGCGGCTTCCTCGTGCTCGGCCGCGTCGAGACGCTATTCGGACCCGCGCGAGCGCTCTTCGCGCCCGTGGACGGCCGCGAGCGTCTCTTCAGGCGCCTGTGAGAGAGATCAGCGTGCGCGTCGCGGATGCGGCGGTCGGGCAGGGCGACGTCATGCTCTCCACGCTCGGCCTCGGCTCGTGCATCGCGATCGCGCTCTATGATGCACGCGCGCACGTCGCGGGGCTCGCGCACATCCTGCTGCCGAGCGAGGCGCTCGCGCGCGATCGCGACAATCGCGCGAAGTTCGCGGCGACCGCGGTGCCGCTCCTCCTCGAGCGCATGCGTGCGCTGGGCGCGCGCGACGCGAACATCGTCGCCAAGCTCGCGGGCGGTGCGAGCATGTTCACGTCGCTGCTCACACAGGGCGGCCCCGCGATTGGCGAGCGCAATCTGATCGCCACTCGGATCGCGCTCGCGAGCCATGGCATTCGCGTGATGGGCGAGGATGTGGGCGGCGGCCACGGGCGCAGCGTGTTCCTGCACGCCTGTGATGGGCGATTCGAGATCAGGTCGATGGGGAAGGGCTGTGTCGTCCTCTAGCCGCGTGCCGTCCGTGCTCGTGGTCGACGACAGCGCCTTCATGCGCAAGCTCGTCACGGAGCTCATCGAGGGCTCCGGCGAGTTTCGGGTGATCGGCACCGCGCGCCACGGCATGGACGCGCTGCTCAAGGTGCAGGCGCTCGAGCCGGACATCGTCACGCTCGACATCGAGATGCCCGAGCTCGACGGGCTCGGCGCACTCGAGCGGATCATGCGCGAGTCGCCGCGCCCCGTCGTCATGCTCACGGCGGCGTCGGGAGCGGGCGATGAGATGGCGCTGCGCGCGCTCGAGCGCGGCGCGGTGGAATTCGTGCGCAAGCCCTCAGGGCCGATCAGCCTCGATCTCGCGACCATTCGCGACGAGCTGCTCGTTGCGTTGCGCGCGGCGGCGCAGGTGAATCTCGCCGGCGTGCACGACAGCGCGCTCACATCGACGCAGGAGCACGCGTCGCCGTACGCCGCTGGCACGCCGGCGCGCTTCGTGATCGCGATCGCCGCGTCCACCGGCGGCCCGCGCGCGCTCGCGGAGCTCGTGCCCGCGTTGCCGGCGCTGCTCGATGCGTCGGTGCTCATCGTGCAACACATGCCGCCCGGCTTCACGAAGACGCTGGCCGAGCGCCTTGATTCGCTCGCCGCGCTCACGGTGCGCGAGGCGGCGCACGGAGAGATCATTGCGCCGGGGCACGTCTACATCGCGCCCGGCGGCATGCACATGCGCGTGCAGAGCGTGGCGCGCGCGCGTGTGATCATGCTCGACGATTCGCCGCCGGTATGGGGGGTTCGCCCGTCGGCGGATCCGCTCTTTCGCTCGGTGGCGGAGAGCGCGGGAGCCGCGGCGATCGGGGTGGTGCTCACCGGGATGGGGCGCGACGGGGCAGCCGGGCTGCGCGCGATTCGCGATGCGGGCGGTGCGGGGATCGCCCAGGACCGCGACAGCTCGATCATCTTCGGCATGCCCCAGGCGGCGGCTGCCGCGGGGGGCGCCACCATGGTGCTCCCGCTCGCGTCGATCGCCCCAACGCTCGCCACCATGGTCCGCGCGGGCGCCGATGTGACCGGAGCCGGAGGCGACCGGTCCATGTACGGGGGCGGGAGCGGCCAATGATCGCCAACGCGATGCTCACGGAGCTGCTCCTTTTGCGCCAGGGCGCCGAATTCTTCGCGCTCGAGCTCACGGCGGCGATCGAGGCCTTGGAGCTTCCCGTGCTCGCGCCGCTGCCCGACGCTCCCGCATCACTGCTTGGAATGCTGACGGACCGCGGCGCCGCGATTCCGGTGTTCTCCGCGAGCCGCATCCTCGAAGTCGAAGGGCGCGGCAACGGCGACGAAGTGCTCGTGATCGTGCGCGACGGCGATCGACAGGTTGGTCTGGTAGTGGACGAAGTCGAGGACGTGATCATGGCGGATCTGACGACGATGCAGCGACCTCTTGACTCGATGCGCGGCGACGGAGTCGTTCGCGGCGTCGTGCATTCCGGGAACCGCCTCGTCGCGGTGCTCGATGCGCGTGCGGTGGTTCGTGTCGTCGTGCGCGCGCTTCCGAAGCTCGCATGACCGCCACCTCTACCACCAGCACCACCACCAACGCCGCGGCGCGGCAGCTCGTCACCTTCCGCCTCGCTGACGATCAGTTCGCGGTCGACGTCTTCGCGGTCGAGCGCGTGCTCCGCTACACCGCGCCGTCGATGCTGCCGAATCTTCCGCCCTGGATCGATGGGGTGATCGAGCACGGTGGCCGTGTGGTGCCGGTGATCGATCTGCGCACGCGCTTCGGACTCCCGCGCTTGTCTCCGCGCCCCGAGCATCGCATTCTGGTGCTCGCCGTGGGCGACGAGCTGCTCGGCGTCACGGTGGATTCGGTGCACGAAGTGATGTCCGTCGCGCCCGAGGACATCGCGTCGCCGCCGCCGCTCTTCCGCGGCTTGCACGCCGAATACCTGCGGGGACTCGTGTATGGCGAGGGATCGCTGATCATCTTTCTCGACGTGGCGCGCGTTCTGACATCTTCCGAGCTCCTCGAGCTGACCCAGGCTTCGGCGTCGCATGGCTGAGACCGAGGCCGCGACGTTCCGCGCGCGCTACGCCGCGATCGAGGCGCGCCTCGAGGCCGCGACGGCAGCGGGCGAGCGCGACGAGATCAAGGGCGAGATCATCTCGCTCTTCAAGCAGGTGGAGCTCGAGCTCACACAGCTTGGTTCGCTGCGCGAGGACATCAAGAAGCTCGTCGAGAAGTGGAAGCAGGTGCAGCAGAGCTCCGCGCCGTCGATCGCACCGGAGTTCGGGGGCGATCGCCCGGTAGTGGTGGCCGATCACATCGGCGCATCGACGTTCGTCGAGAAGGGATGGAGCCTCATCTCGCTCGGCGATCACGAGGGCGCGGAGCGCGCGCTCAAGCGGGCGCTCGAGCTCTCGCCGAACGATCCGCAAACCGAGTCGCTGCTCGGCTGGGCGCAGATGCTTCAGGAGAAGTACGACGAGGCGCTGCTGAACTTCCAGAAAGTGCTGATGCGGCAGCCCACCAATTCGCTCGCGCGCATCAACCTCGGCTACATCTGCCTCAAGAAGCGCATCTTCGGGGAGGCAATCGAGCATCTCTCGAAGGCGATACGGCTCGACAACGATCGCAAGGCGACGCTCTATGCGCACTTCTATCTCGGACTCGTGTACGGCGAGCGCGAGATGTA
>PLMM01000290.1 GCA_003142495.1 Gemmatimonadota bacterium
CTCTTCGCCTCGCGATCGAGGCGCTGGTGCCGCTGCGCGATCTCGCGCGACGACGTGGCATCCTCGACGACGCGGAGCTGATCGCCGGCCATCGGCACGCCGTCCATGCCGAGTACCTGCACCGGGATCGCCGGGCCTGCACTCTTCACGGGCTTGCCGCGCTCGTCGAACAGATTTCGTACGCGGCCGGAGAACATGCCGCAGATGAAATCTTCGCCGACGTGGATCGTGCCGTTCTCGATGAGCACCGTCGCGACCGGACCCTTGCCGGGATCGAGCTGGGCCTCGACGACGACGCCGCTCGCACGGCGATTCGGATTCGCGCGCAGATCGAGAATTTCCGCCTGCAGCAAAATCTGCTCGAGCAGCTCGGCAACGCCGGTGCCCTTCTTCGCGGAGATCGGCGTGTCGAGCGTGGTGCCACCGAACTCCTCGAGCACGACGCCGTGCTGCAGCAACTCCTGCTTCACCTTCGGCACGTTCGCCGAAGGCAGATCGATCTTGTTGATCGCTATCACCATCGGCACGCCGGCATTCTTGGCGTGCGAGATCGCTTCGATCGTCTGCGGCATCACCTGATCATCCGCGGCGACGACGAGCACGACGATGTCCGTGACCTGAGCACCGCGCGCGCGCATGGCCGTGAATGCCTCGTGGCCCGGCGTATCGAGGAAGGTGATCGTCTTGCCGTTCGCCAGCGTGACGTGGTACGCGCCGATGTGCTGCGTAATGCCACCGGCCTCGCCCGCGACGACGTTCGCCTTGCGGATGTAATCGAGCAGCGACGTCTTCCCATGATCGACGTGACCCATGATCGTGACGACGGGAGGACGCGGGATGAGGTCCGCGCGCTCGTCTGCGGTTTCATCAGCGGAATCGGCGACGGCATAATCGGCCTCGCGCACGGCCTGGAAGCCGAACTCGGAGGCGATCAGCTCGATCTGGTCGAAGTCGAGGCGCTGATTGATGGTGACCATCAACCCGAGATTCTTGAGCGTGAACGTCACGATCTGCGTGGGCGGAACCTTGAGGATCGCACCCAGCTCGCTCACCGTGATGAACTCGTTCACGCGCACGATCGTCTTCTCGCGCTCGACTTCGGCGATACGCTGCGCTTCGACTTCCTCGCGATACGACGGCTCGTCGGAGCGACGCGAGCCACGACGCGCGGGCGCGCCGCGCATGGCCGTCATCGTCTTCGAGATGTTCGCCGTCACCGCTTCCTGATCGACCGACCCGCGCTTCCCCTTCTTGCGCTTGCCGCCGCCGCCGCGCTTGTCATCGCGACGCGGCGCGAGGCCGGAGCCGGACGATGCGCCTGACGCGCCACCCGGTGCAGCGGACGCGATCGGGCGCGGCGGATAGCCGCCGGCGGATGCGGGCTTCGGACGCGGTGGTCCGGGCACGACGGGACGCGGACGCTGCCAGTCGCCATTTGTGGCGGGACGCGGCGTCTGCGTCGGGCCAGCGGTGGTCGCGTCGCCCGAGCGGCTGTACGCGCCGGCGTCCGGCGCGCGAGGGGCCGGTGCACGAGCGGGCGTTGGCGGCGAGGAATATGCCGTGATGCGCGACTCTTCGATCGGCTGCCGCGCGGGCGCGTCGGGAACCGGATCGGCAACGAACAGCTCTTCCTCGAGTCGCGAGACGGCGGGCTCGATGTTCGTCGCGGCCGTCGCGGCCACTTCCGCGTCGTGCGCGGCGGTGACTTCGGCAGCCGCCGCAATGTCTGAGGCCTTGCGGCGACGACGCATCGGGGCGGCGCCACCAGCTTCGGGCGCCGCTTCGGGGACGGGCGCGGCGACGACCGGCGCAGCTGCTGCCGCTGCTGCGGCTGCGGCCCCCCACCGTCGGCGACGTGCGGGTGCCGCTGCCGGCTTCTCCTGACGTGCGCGCTTTTCGCGCTCCCATCGAGCGCGGAGGCGCGCGATCTGTTCGTCGCTCAGCTGGCTGAGATGACTGCGTACCGGCACGTCCATCGAGCGGAGCATCGTCATGAGCTCCTCGCTGGTAATGCCGAATTCCCCTGCCAGTTCATTCACTCGAAGCTTGATCAAACACTCCTCCTCTGGAGCCTGCGC
This sequence comes from Gemmatimonadota bacterium, assembly GCA_003142495.1. GTDB lineage: Bacteria > Gemmatimonadota > Gemmatimonadetes > Gemmatimonadales > Gemmatimonadaceae > FEN-1250. The sequence goes on from PLMM01000290.1 coordinate 2,079, forward strand.
ATCTCAACTACGTTCCGCGATCCCCGCAATTCCCTTCGCGAGATCGCGATCGATCACACCCACCGCCGCCGTCGTCTCTCGACCCGCGGCCGCCCCCAGCGCTGCGGCCGAGGGGCCTTCGATCACCTGCACGCCCTTGGCTGCCAGGAGCGGCAGCACCTTCTCACGACTGTGCCGCGATGCATCCGGCGCCACGATCGCGAGCACCAACGTTCCCTTCTTTGCAGCCGCGCGCACCATCTCGACGCCCACGACGACCCCGCCACTTCGCATCCCCAGCCCAATTAGCCTGAGGATCTTCGCTTCCGCCGCGCTCCTTGTCGCAGCCGCGGCTGGAGCGTCCACTACGCCGGCGGCAGCGCGCCCGAAGCGGCGCCGTCGCTGCCTTCACCATTGCTACTGTTGTCTTCCGTGAGCTCATCGATCATGGCCATGATGCGATCCGCCTCTTCCGGCGCGATGCCCGGCAAGCGAAGGAAATCGTCGCGGTCGAGATCAATGATGTCGTTCAAGGTGCGATAGCCAGCGTCCTCGAGCACGGCGACTGTTGCCGGCCCCAAGGCTCCGATGTCCGCGAGGCGAACGTCCGCCGCAACGGAGACTTCTTCCGGGAGCGGCGCGAACAACGGCGTCTCACCACCGCGCTCCAGCCACTCGCGGCTCGAGTACAGACGTATCTTCCACCCCGTGAGCTCACTTGCGAGCCGCACGTTCTGGCCGTTGCGCCCGATCGCGAGCGAGAGCTGATCTTCGTCGACAACCGCCTGGATGCTCTTGGCGACGCCATCGCTGAACACGCGCGCGACGCGCGCGGGAGCCAGCGCGAGCTTCGCAAAGCGCTCCGGATCCGCGGACCACGGCACGATGTCAATGCGCTCGCCGCCCAGTTCGTTCACGACGGCCTGCACGCGCGATCCCTTGAGGCCGACGCACGCGCCCACCGGATCGATCGAATCGTCGCGCGAGAACACAGCGATCTTCGTACGGCTGCCGACCTCGCGCGCCGACGCGCGAATCTCGACGATGCCCTGCTGGATCTCGGGGACCTCGAGCTTGAAGAGCGCCTTCACGAACAGTCCATCGGCGCGACTCAGAATGAGCCGCGGGCCCTTGGGCGTCTCCTCGATGCGCTTCAAGACCGCGCGAATGGGCTCGCCCTGATGATAGTGCTCGCGATGATTCTGCTCGCGGTACGGAATGATCGCTTCCGCCTCGCGGAACTTGTTGAGCATGACGACGAGCTTGCCGCGCTCGATCTGCTGCACTTCGCCCGAGAGCAGATCGCCGACGCGCGTCGCGAACTCGTCGCGGATGCGCGTGCGCTCGCGCTCGCGAACGCGCTGGATGATGCGCTGCTTGGCTGCCTGCGCGGCCGTGCGTCCGAACTCGGCGAAGTCCACCGGCTCTTCGAGCATATCCCCTACCTCGAACCCTTCATCATAGATCTGCGCATCTTCCACCGAGATCTCGCGGCTCGCATCCGTCACCTCGGCGACGACGCTGCGGAGTCTCGTGATCTTGATCGCGCCACGACCCTCGTCGATCTCGACTTCTGCCTGCACCGTCGGGCCATAGCGCTTGGCCATGGCGGCGAGGATGCCGTCCTGCAGCAGCAAGTGCAGCTCGGTGCGATCGAGCTGCTTGGTATTCGTGATTTCCTTGATCGCGCTCAACATGTCTACGGAGCTGACCATCGGAGACTCCCTTCGCTCACCAAGTGAATGCCAGCCGGGCGTCTTTGACGTCGGCCAACGCGATACGCTGTTCGATTCCATGTGCGGTGCGGATGACCACTGTTTCCGCACCGTCCAAACCTTCCACGCCGAGGATCTCGACTTCCGCACGGCCCTGGAGCGCGGGGCTCAACACACTCGCCCGCTGTCCCACGAACCGACGCCAGTCGGCCGCCTTGTGCAGCGGCCGCTCGATCCCCGGCGATGACACCTCGAGCACATACTCCGGACCTACTCTCTTTTCCGCTTCGAGCCGCGTTTCGACGGCCCGCGAAACGATCGCGCAATCGCGGACGGTGATCGCTTGGCCATCGCGCCGGTCTATGCGAAGCTGCAATGTGGGGCGCGCACGACTGCCTGCGGTACGCAATTCCACCAAATCGTAGCCCAGTCCGTCAAGCTCTTCTGTTACAACGAGTTCCAGCGCTTCGTTCACGTCAATTCGCAAGCGACAAAAAATAAAAAATGTGGGGTAACCTCCCCCACATCCGGCCCCGCCGCAAATACGACTGGGCAACCGATATTCAATCTAGGCTTGAAGTTAGGGCGAGTCAACCCGCGCTGGCCCCACTTGGGCGTCAGCTTCGCGCGAGCATCACCGCGAGCTGTCGGCCCGCATCGCCCGCGCGATGCGAGAAGAAGCGCGCGTTGTCACAGCGAGTGCACCAGCGGCTCGTCGTGATGTGCGAGACGCCGGCCTCGCGCGCGTGGCTGGCGATGATGCCGCGCAAGTCTACGTGACGCCGCCCAGACGCGGCGGACTCCGCGCCAGAAGCGGCGGACTCCGCGCCAGGCGCCGCGACGCCCGTCAGCGCCGTCGCCA
>PLMM01000179.1 GCA_003142495.1 Gemmatimonadota bacterium
TCGCTCGAGCTGCCGACGGTCATCTCCGTCACGCCACCGATGGCGAGCGTCGGACCGCCTGTGCTGTCGCGCTGCTGCGCGGCGGAGTCCGCGGAGAGCCCGGCGAGGAGGCGGATCTGCTGGTCGCGCCGGGTAATGGCGCGAAGCGTGTCGTCGAGGCTGTCCAGGCGCGCCTGCATAAGCGAAACGCTGCCGAGGAGGCTGCGGTCGTCGGTGTGGCGAAGCTTGAGCGCCACGTGGCTCAGGGCGACGCCCACTCCCATCGCCGCCACCAAGCCAACCGCACTCGCGCAGAGGGCGAGTCGCTTGAGCAGCGTTTCCGAGAGCGAATAGCTGCGCGGAGAATCGGAGCCGTGCGGTACGACGAGAAAGGTCCAGCGGCGCTGTGGCGGCATACGGCTCTCCGGAAGGTGCTAGCGTCTCTACCGGGAAAAGACTTCCGCGAAGGGGGTTCGGTCACGGTATTTCAGCCCGTTTTTCGGGCCAATTTTCCGCATCTTGTAGATTGTTCCAAGTAGTTAATCCACAACTACTTATGCGAGCGCGTGTCAGGGCGCCGGGGAGAGCTCCCGAGGGAAGAGCGGGGCGCCCTTCGTCACCCTCCAGTTGCTCGGATTCACGTTATGCGCCTCTGGGAGACGCTGGTCGCTCACTCGGCCCGGGCCGCCCAGCTGCTCCCAGACTGATTGTGCCTTGCCGGGCATGAAGGGCGCAAGGAGGACGCTCTGAATCGCGAGCTTTCGCGCGAGCGTCGAGAGCGTCTCATCGAGCGCGGCGGCCGACGCGGGATCCTTGGCGAGCTTCCAGGGCGCCTGCAGCGTTACGTACTCGTTCGCGCTGTCGACGTTCCGAAACACCGCGTCGAGCGCCTTGTGCAGCAGATGATCGTTCATCGCTTCCAGATAGGACGCAATGTCCTGGTTATCCGAATCGTACGAGGCGTTGCGCTCCAACTTCGGCACGACCCCATCACGGTACTTCTCAATCATCGCGATCGTGCGGCTCGCGAGATTCCCGTAGCCGTTCGCGAGGTCCGACGTGTAGCGCTCTTCGAAGCGCTCCCACGAAAAGTTTCCATCGGCGTCGAAGGGGATCTCGCGCATCAGGAAATAGCGGAAGGCGTCGGCGCCGAAGCGATCGATCGCCTCGCCGAGCTCGAGCTTCACTCCGGCGCTCTTGCTGAATCGCTCGCCGCCGAGATTCACGAAGCCGTGCGCCCAAATTTCTGATGGAAGCTCGAGCCCCGCCGCCTTCAACATCGCCGGCCAGATCACCGCGTGGAAGCGCGTGATGTCCTTGCCGATCACGTGCAGCTGCGCGGGCCAGTGCTGCCTCGGCTCCGCATTCGGAAAGCCCGTCGCCGTGAGATAGTTCGGCAGCGCGTCGAACCACACGTACGTCGTCTGCACCTCGCCGTCGCTCGTAGGGCGAGGGAAGGGCACACCCCACGCGATTCGCGCGCGGCTTGCCGAGACATCGTCGAGCCCCTGATGGAGCAGGCTCAGGATCTCGTTGTGCCGTGACGACGGCTCGAGAAAGCCGGGATGAGCATCGAAGTGCCCGAGAAGAAAATCCCGATACGCGCTCAATCGGAAGAACCAGTTGCGCTCCTCCACCCACTCGAGCACGCGCGTCGGATGCAGCACGCAGCGCCCGTCGACGACTTCATTCTCTTGCTTGAACGCCTCGCAGCCGACGCAGTAATACCCCTCGTACGACTTCTCGTAAAAATCGTCGGGCGACTTCTCGAAGATCATCTCGATGAGCGCCTGCACGCCGCTCTTGTGCGCGGGCGCCGTCGTGCGCATGAACTGATCGTTCGAGATGCCGAGCCGGCGCCACATCGTCTGGAAGGTCTCCGCCACCTCGTCGACGAGCGCCTGCGGCGTGAGGCCGCGATCCGCCGCGGTCTGCGCGACCTTCTGCCCGTGCTCGTCCATCCCGATCAGAAACCAGACGTCGTCGCCGAGCATGCGATGATAGCGCGCGATCACATCGGCGCCGATCTTCTCGAATGCGTGGCCTAGATGGGGGTCGCCGTTGGCGTAGTCGATCGCGGTAGTGAGGTAGTACTCCGCCACGCTACTCGCCTTCGGGCGTAGCGGGCGGGCTCTCACCGCCGGGGCGTCCGCGACGCCCGCCGCGACGCCCGCGCCGCCGATGCGGGCGTCGATCGTTCGCGTCGGCGGCCGGGGTCTCGGCCGGCAGCGGCGTGGGCGTGCGGTTCGCGCGCACCGGCACCTCCTCCTCGAGCACCGCCTCGCTCACTACCTCGGCCACCGGCGCCTCGTCCTCGTGCTCCTCCACGACAACGCTCGCGCGCTGCTCGAGCTCCTGCTTGAGCTCCGCCAGCGGCACCACGCGCGTGTCGCCCTCGGGGCCGCAGAGCGTCACGCGATCACCGAAGATGTCGTTCGCGAGCACCTTCTCCTCACCGAGCGACGTGATGAGGATGCGCCCCTCCTTCGGAAAGCGCTTGCGGCTCTGCACGTAGTAGTCGTGCTCGTAGCGCAGGCAGCACATGAGGCGTCCGCACGCGCCCGAGATCTGCGACGGATTCAGCGAGAGATGCTGGTCCTTCGCCACCTGCAGATTCACTGGGCGCAGCTCGGGGAGCCACGACGCCGAGCAGTACTCGCGGCCGCAGCGGCCGATGCCGCCGAGCCGCTTCGCCTCGTCGCGCACGCCGATCTGCTTCAGCTCGATGCGCGTGCGGAAGGCCGCCGCGAGATCGCGAACGAGCGCGCGAAAGTCGACGCGCTTCTCCGCCGTGAAGTACAGCGTGAGCTTCTTGCGATCCCACTGCCACTCGGCGTCCGACACCTTCATCACGAGCGCGTGCGCCCTCACGCGCTCGGACGCCTTGCGGCGCGCCGTCTCGTCTTCGTCGGGGAGCTCGTTCGCGCGGCGCTGGTCCTCGGGCGTCGCGGCGCGAAGCACCTTGCGCTCGGGCGCCGCGGTGCCGCAGCCGTGTGCGCATCCGCCGCAGCGCGTCGCCGCGCGCTCGCCAATCGCGTGCACGCGGCCGAAGTCTTCGCCGCGATCCACCTCGACGATGACGGGCGACTCGACGCGCGGAGGATCCTCGCCATCCCAGAGGAAAAACTCCTTGCGCTTGCCCTTGAATGCGACCTCGACGAGATGCGGCGCCACGCTCACTCCGTGTACTCGCCCATGGCGAGAAACTTCTCTCGGCGGCGGCGCACGAGCTTCTCGGGGCGGAAGCGGCGCAGCTCCTCGAGATTGCGCACGAGCGCCTCCTGCAGCGCGCGCGCAGACGCCTCGTGGTTCACGTGCGCGCCGCCCACGGGCTCGGGCACGATCTCATCGATCACGCCGAGCTCCATCAGCTCTGGCGCCGTAATGCGCAGTGCCTTCGCGGCGCGCTCCTTCATCTCGGTGCTCTTGCCGTCCTTCCAGAGAATCGCCGCGCAGCCCTCCACGGTGATCACGGAGTACACGGCGTTCTCGAGCATCAGCACGCGATCGGCGACGCCGAGCGCGAGCGCGCCGCCCGAGCCGCCCTCGCCGATCACCGTCGCGACCACGGGCACTTCCAGCCGGCTCATTTCGAAGAGATTCCGCGCGATCGCCTCGGACTGCCCGCGCTCCTCGGCGCCGAGCCCGGCCCACGCGCCCGGCGTGTCGATGAGCGTAATGATCGGAATCTTGTACTTCTCGGCGAGCTTCATCAGCCGGAGCGCCTTGCGATAGCCCTCGGGATGCGGCATCCCGAAGTTGCGCTTGAGATTCTCCTTCGTGTCGCGCCCGCGCTGGTGCCCGATCACCATCACCGTGTCGCCATCGAGGCGCGCCCAACCGCCCACGATGGCGGCATCGTCGCGATAGAGACGGTCGCCGTGGAGCTCTATGAAATCCGTGAACGCGAGCTGGAGATAGTCGAGGGTGAACGGGCGCCGCGCGTTGCGCGCGACCTGCACGCGCTGCAGCGGCGTGAGGCTCGTGTACACGGTGCGCCGGAGCTCGTCGAGCTTGCGCTCGAGCGGCACGATCTCCTCCTCCATGCTTAGCTGCCGCTTCTCGGCCGTGCGTCGCAGCTCGTCGATCTGCTTCTCGAGCTCAACGATCGGTTTTTCGAACTCCATAATCGACGTGCTCATGCATCAGCTCCCGCGGACGAGTCGAACGCGCTCGGTGCCGAGCAGGGCGCGCAAATCCGTTAGTGCGGCGTTGGTGACCGCGATCCTGAGCGACTTCGAGCGCAGTCTCGCGCTGCCACCCTTGCCATCGTTCCATCGAAGCTCGATCGGCGCCGATCCCGCGTGTGCGTCGACCATCTCGCGAACATCGTGCATCACGTCGGCGGTGACCGGCGCGCCGGCGGCAAGCTCGATCGACACGGCGACGTTCCCCGTTGCGCGCAGCTCCGTGAACGGAGTGACCGATTCGACGATGAACGTCGGATTGTCGGCCTCCTGATCGCGCTTGGAGTAGCCACCCTTGAACAGTACGGGAATATCGGGCTTGATGCGATCTCCCAGCAGCGCCCAGGCCTCGGGGAAGACGAGTACTTCGGAAGATCCCGAAAAATCCTCCACTGTCAACCGCGCGAACTCGGAGCCGCTCCGCTTGCTCACCTGCTTCTTGATCGCGGTGACGACCACGCCCAGGAACATCGGCGTCTCGACCCATTTCCCGAGGTTGGAGACGCTGTGCGTCGCAAAGATTTCTACCTCGGTGCGGAACGGCTCGAGCGGGTGCCCCGAGATGTAGAAGCCGAGAATCTCCTTCTCCTTCGCCAGGCGCTCGCTGTCGTTCCACGCCGAGATGTTCGGGAGCGTGCGCGAGAGCTGCGGGCGCGGCTCCTCGTCCGCGTTCGCGAGGCCGAAGAGCGAGCCCTGTCCGCTTGCGGCTTCGTCCTGCTTGAGCCCCGCCTCCTGCAGCGCAGAGTCGAGCGCCGAGAGGAATTGCGCACGATGCCCGCCAAGTGAATCGAGCGCGCCCGACGAGATCATCGCCTCGAAGACGCGCTTGTTGCACAGGCGGAGATCGACGCGATCGCACAGATCGAAGAGCGATGCGAACGGCGCCACGGCGCGCGCAGCGAGGATCGAGTCGATCGCGGCGCGGCCGACGTTGCGGATCGCGCCCAGCCCGAAGCGCACGCGCTTGTCGCCGACCACGGTGAACTTGTAGCCGGACTCGTTCA
>PLMM01000222.1 GCA_003142495.1 Gemmatimonadota bacterium
CCTGTCGTACTCGGCGTGGCGTACGCCGAGTACGACAGGCAGCTCGGCCCGCGCGGCGACGATCAGGTTGGATCGATCAACTGGGGGATGCTCATGGCGATGCACTCGCTGTGGGGAGGGATGCTCCATCTCCACGGGATGCTCAGCGCCGAGCCCGCGACGATCGGCTCGGCGGGGTATCCGCTGCTGCTGCAGACGGGCGAGAGCTATCGCAGCGAGCCGCTGCACGATCGACAGCATCCGCACGACCTCTTCATGGAGATCGCCGCGCTCTACGAGCACGAGATCACGCAGCGGCTCGCACTCTCGCTCTACGTCGCGCCCGTCGGCGATCCGGCGATCGGCCCGGTCGCCTTCCCGCATCGCTCCTCGGCTGCGAGCGATCCCCTCGCGCCGCTCGGCCACCACTGGGATGACGCCACGCACATCACCTTCGGCGTGCTCACGCTCGGCATGTTCAGCCGCACGTGGAAGGTCGAGGGCTCGATCTTCAACGGCCGCGAGCCGGACGAGTATCGCACGAACATCGAGGTGCGGAAGCTCGACTCGTACTCCGGGCGCATCTTCTACAATCCCAACGAGCGCTGGAGCTACAGCGTGTCGACGGCGTATGTCGCGAGCCCCGAGGTGCTGCACCCGGACGAGTCGCTGCATCGCTACTCCGCATCGGTGATGAACACGCGACTCCTGGGCGAGCGCGGCGAGTGGAGCACCTCGGTGATCTACGGCGCGAATGCCGTTGCGCNNTTCTCCAACAGTGCGCTCGTGGAGAGCGACTTGAGCCTCGACGGGGTGAACACTTTTTTCGGACGCGCGGAATTCGTACAGAAGAGTGCACAGGATCTCGTGCTCGGCGATCAATCCGATTCCACCCACTACGACGTCGGCGCGTTCACGCTCGGCTACAGCCGCGAGATCGTGCGCGCGCACGGGCTCACGCTCGGTGCGTCGATCCTCGGCACGTTGAGCGTCGTGCCGGGCACTCTCGAGAGCGCGTACGGCACACGATACCCGAAGGGCTATGCGGTTTTCCTCCGGCTGCGCCCCGATCGCATGCACACCGCGAAGGGGATGGCCGGGATGAAGGGAATGTAGGCCGCCGTTGGACCGTATGCCGGAGAGAAACACCGCGGCCGATAGCGCCGTAGGGTGGAGACCGCCCTCCTCCGGATATCGCCTATTCTTGCTCTGCTCCCGCTCCTCGTCGTGCTCCAGGGTGTCGCCGCGCCGGCAACTCGCCCCGACACCGGCCTCCAGGCGCGCAGCGGCAACAGTCGCCGCGACAGCATCCTTGCGCTCGTGGACGAGGATTCCACTCGCTTCGCGCACTGGCGCGAGGCGCGCAAGATCGCCCTGACCCCCGAGCTCGAGGCGAGCGCGTATCGCGATCCCGTCGCGCGAGAGATCATCCTCCACGCACGGCGCGCGCGCGTGCAACAGGACTCCTCTCTCATCGCCTACGACGCGATGGCGCACGAGCGCCTCACCGTCGGACTTGGCATCGGCAGCGTAGGGCGCGAGAAGCTCTTTCTGCGCAGCGAGACCGCGTCGCACGTGCGCTGGCAGCGCGGCCACGGCGCGGTCGTCGATGTCGTCGGCGCGCGCTCGGCATTCCCGATGGTCGCGCCGGGCGTACACGTGATGACCGACATGCTGCACATCGACGCGATCCCATACTATCCGGGGCGCGAGAGCCTGCTGCGCATCATGGGCGTGAATCGCGCCGCCGACTCGGGAAACAACGACGTGCTCATCAACCCGCTCACGACGGGCGCCGAGGCGTATTACAGATTTCAGAGCGGCGACTCGGTGTCGTTTCTCCTTCCCGATGGAACGAAGGGGCGCCTCCGCGAGGTGAAGGTCGAGGCGCGCCAGCCGCGCTTCGATCTCATCGTCGGCTCACTCTGGTTCGATGTGAAGACGGCGCAGCTCGTGCGCGCGGTCTATCGCCCGTCGCTCCCGCTCGACGTCGTGCAGTTCGTCGAGGCGACGGAGAAAGATGCCTTCGAGGATGTGCCCAAGGTCATGAAGCCGGTGATCTTCCCGATGTCGCTCGACATTACATCGCTCACGGTCGAGTACGAACTGCACGAGCAGCGCTGGTGGCTGCCGCGCCTCGAGACGGTGGAGGGGCGCATGCGTGTCGGCTTCATGCGCGCGCCGTTCTCCGTGGAGCAGAGCTATCGCTACGCGAGCGTGAACGGCACCTCTTCGCTTCCGCCAATCTTTGCCTCGATCAATGACTCGGTCGCGTCGGCGGAGCGCGACTCGACGCACCGAATGCGCGAGGATGCGCGTCGCGAGGCCATGGGCGACACGATGAGGATGAGCCGCGCGGAGCGAAGGGCAGTGCGCGAGAAGAATCGCGAGATGGGCGAGGACTCGGAGCTCAAGAACTGCACTCCGGGCGACACGATCTCGCGCCACTCGGTTCGCTACCATGGCGCGCTCCCCATTCTCGTGCGCATTCCGTGCGACACCGCGAGCCTGATCCACTCGAAGGAGTTCTCCAAGTCGATTTACGATCCCGGCGATGAGCTCTTCGGCACGAAGGATCGCGAGGAGCTGCAAAAGTCGCTCGGCTTCGGCCTGCAGGCGGGGTGGGATCCGCAGCATCCCACCATCCACTACGGTGTCGATCACGGCATGCTGCGCTACAACCGCGTCGAGGCGCTGTCTGCGGGTGTGCTCGTCGAGAGCACGCTCGGCAGCGGCTACACGGCCAACGCATCGGCGCGCATCGGGCTCGCGGATTGGCAGCCGAATCTCGAGGCGCATCTCATGCGCAGCAACGGCGATCGTGCGTACTCGCTCGGCGCCTACCGCCGCCTCAACACGGCGAACGACTGGGGAGATCCGCTGAGCGTCGGCAGCTCGATCTCGGCGCTGCTGTGGGCGCACGACGAGGGTTTCTACTTTCGGAGCGCGGGTGCGGAGCTGACGTCTACCTCGCCCCGAAACAGTGCGTTCACGTGGCGGCTGTTCGCGGAGCGGCAGGACGACGCGGAGAAGCACACGAATCTCTCGCTCTGGCATGCCCTGGGCGGGGCGGGATTCATTCCAAACATTCGCGCGGAACAAGCGACGGCGTTCGGTTTGGACGCGCAGTATCACGAGTCCTTCGGCCTCGATCCGCAGGGGTTGCGCGCGACGGTCGATCTGCGAGGCGAGGGCGCGACCGGAACGTTCGACTACGCGCGCGCCTCGGCGGAGGCAACGGTCACGCACGGATTGGGCGCGAAGCTGGATGGTGCGCTCACGGGAAGCGTGGGGAGCTCGGTTGGATCCGTACCGATACAGCGAGCGTGGTTTCTGGGCGGTGTGGCGACGGTGCGCGGGCAGGAACCGGGAACGCAGGCGGGCGACGCGTACTGGCTCGGTCGCGCGGAGATCGGGCGCACCTTCGCGGGGGTTCGCCCCACGATCTTCTACGACATCGGATGGGCCGGCGATCGCGCGAGCTTCGGGAAATCGCTGCGCCCGCTTTCAGGGGCCGGCATCGGAGCGTCGATTCTCGACGGACTCATTCGCCTCGACATCGCGCATGGGATCAATCCCAATCACGCGTTGCGCGCGGACCTTTACACGTCCGCGAGATTCTAGACAGCTGCTCGACCACTCTGTAACGTCCAATGCATGCGTGTTCACACTGATGCTCCCGCGCAGCCAGCAGTGATGAAGGCGATCGTCATCACGGGGCCCGGCGGCGTCGAGGTGCTCGAGCTGCGCGAGGTCGCGCGCCCCGTACCATCGTATGGGCAAGTGCTCGTGCGCGTGCACGCGACGGCGCTCAATCGCGCGGACCTCATGCAGCGCGAAGGAAAGTATCCTCCGCCTCCCGATGCGCCGAAGGACATCCCGGGCATGGAGTTCGCCGGCGAGGTCGCCGAGTTGGGCGCCGGTGTTACGCGGTGGAAGGTCGGTCAGCGCGTCTTCGGCATCGTCGGCGGCGGCGCGTACGCCGAGTATCTCGTGTCGCACGAGCGGCTGCTCGCGGAGATTCCGAGCGCGATGGGCTACGCTAGTGCGGCGGCGGTGCCCGAGGCGTTCATCACTGCGCACGATGCGCTGGTGACGCAGGCGCAGCTGCGCGCATCGGAGCTCGTGCTCATCCACGCGGTGGCCAGCGGAGTCGGGCTCGCGGCCGTGCAGCTCGTGCGCGCGCTCGGGGCCATCCCGTTCGGCACGGCGCGCGGAAAGGGGAAGCTCGATCGCGCGAAGGAGCTCGGGCTCGAGGCCGGATGGGCGGCGACGAATGACATGAGCGAGCTCACCGCGCACGCGAAGCGATGGAGCGGCGGGCGCGGGATCAACGTCGTGCTCGATCTCGTTGGCGGCGCGTATTTCCCCGCGAGCATCGAGGTGATGGCTCCGCTCGGCCGCCTCATGGTGATAGGCACGATCGCGGGGCGTGATGCGCTGATCCCCCTCGGCCGAGTGCTCTCCTCGCGGATCACGATTCGCGGGACGATGCTGCGCGGGCGCGCGCTCGAGGAGAAGATCGCGGCGACGCGTGCGTTCGAGGAGCAGGTGGTGCCGCTCTTCGCGCGCGGCGTGCTGCGCGCGGTGGTCGATCGCGAGTACCCGCTCGCGGACGTGCGCGCGGCGCACTCGCGCCTCGAGTCGAACGAGACCGTCGGCAAGATCGTGCTCCGCGTCACGTGAGGATCGGCCGCGCCACGCTGGCGATTGGCGGGGATTCCCTTCGACTCGCTCCCGCCTATCGACATCATCCTGCTCAGCCACGACCACTACGATCACATGGATTTGCCCACGCTGATGCGATTGCAGCGGCGCTATCATCCGCGCATCATCACGGGGCTGGGAAATCCAGGATATCTCGCATCGCAGGGTGTGCAGGGTGCAGTACAGCGAGGGCGCGCGCGATACGGTCTACTTCGCCGGTGATACCGGGTGGGGACGGATGTACGCAGAGCTGCACGCACACTGGAATCGATTCACGCTGGCGCTCCTTCCCATCGCGTCCTTTCGGCCGCGGCGGTACATGGCGCGCAAGCATCTTGGTCCGGATGACGCGGTGCGTGTGGCGATCGCGACGAGGAGCGCAACGATGATTCCGATGCACTGGAGGACGTTCGAGCTTGGCGACGATGGGGAGACCGAGGCGGTGGACACGCTCCGCTCCGTGGTGTCGAAGCACCCCGCGCGCTGCCGCCCTCATCTCGTCATCTTGCGCAATGGCGAGTCCACATCTCTCTCACCGCTCGATGACAGCGATTCGTTGACTTTGTCAACTATCTGCCGGCAGCCCCGGTGACCGAGAGCACGCACGCGCCGCCCGAGGAGGAGCGTCGCTGGCCCGACTGGCTCAAGCATCTCCGCCGACGCACCACCTCAGGGCGCTTCATAGCCGAGGTGGATGGGCTGCGCTTCGTGGCGATTGCGCTGGTCGTGCTCTTCCACGTGCACGACTACATCACCACGAAATTCCGCATCCCGGCCGGGAATGCCGCGAACACGGACTGGTTCGATCGCTTCGCGGCGACCGGCCATTACGGCGTGCATCTCTTCTTCATCATCAGCGGCTTCGTGCTCGCCCTGCCGTTCGCGCAGCATCAACTGGGTGGCAGGCCGCCGGTCAAGCTCCGCGCGTACTTCATTCGCCGGCTCACCCGTCTCGAGCCGCCGTACATCATCGCGATGCTCGGCTTCGCCGCGGCGCGCGCGCTCACCGACGCCGCGCACGCGCCGCTGCTCCCGCACCTCCTCGCCAGCCTCGGCTACGTGCACAACATCGTGTATGGCGTGGGGAGCACGATCAACGTGGTCGCATGGTCGCTCGAGATCGAGGTGCAGTTCTACATCCTCGCGCCGGCGCTCGCGATCGTCTTCACGATCCGCGATCGCTGGATTCGGCGCGGCGTGATCGTCGCGGCGGCTGCGGTGATGCTCGCGCTGCAGTCGTGGCTCGCGCCAGCGGCGTGGGTGCCGCTTTCAGTGGTGGGCTTTCTGCAATTCTTTCTTTGTGGCTTCCTGATCGCGGACCTGTTCGTCACCGACTGGAAGGGAAAGCCATCGCACTCGATGGCGTGGGATGTGGTGTCGCTCATCGGCTGGCCGCTGCTGGCGCTGCTCTGGATGCAGGATGCCCAGTACCCCGCGATCTTCATCGCGCTGGCCTTCGTGCTCTTCTGTGCCGCCTTTCGCGGAACGATCACCTCTCGGGTGCTCGGCATTCCCGCGGTCGCGACGATCGGCGGCATGTGCTACTCGATCTACCTGCTGCACTTTCCGCTCATCTCGATCATCGGGCGCCACACGCTCACGATCGGATCGGGGAGCGCGCAGTGGGTGCACCTCGCGATCCAGACGGCGATCATCGTTCCGCCGGTGCTCCTCGTGTGCGCGGTGTACTTCGCCCTGATCGAGCGCCCCTGCATGGAGCGTGACTGGCCGCAGCGGCTCGCGGCACGCCTGCGCGAGAGTCCGCGCGCCGCATGAGCGCGATGGCCGCTCCCGCGGCGCCGCATCTCTCGCTGATCGTGCCCGTTTACAACGGCGCGGATCGCCTGCCGACGAGCCTCGGGCAGCTGCGGGATTTTCTGCGCGCACAGCCGTACGCGTCGGAGCTCATCCTCGTCGACGACTGCAGCAACGCCGAGACGCGCGCGATTCTCGAGGCGTTCGCGAGTACCACGGGCGAGGTGCGGCTCATTCGAAATGAGGAGAATCGAGGCAAGGGAAACGCGGTCACGCGCGGGATGCGCGCCGCGGTCGGCAACTATCGAGTATTCACCGACGCCGATCTCGCCTATCCGGCAAGCGAGGTCGGGAAGATCCTCGCCGATCTCGAGGCGGGCGCCGATGTCGCAATTGCATGCCGAGTGTTGGCGGAGTCGCGCTATCTGATGAGTCCGACCTTCTTCTCGTATCTCTACACGCGCCACGTGATGAGCCGGGCGTTCAACGCGGCAGTGCGGTGGACGCTGATCCCGCACGTGCTCGACACGCAGGCGGGGCTCAAGGGCTTCACGGCGCACGCGGCGGAGATCGTCTTTCCACGCATCACGATTCCGCGCTTCGGCTTCGACGTCGAGGCGTTGTTCATCGCGAAGAAGCACAATCTCTCGCTCACGCAGACGGCGGTGTTCTTCAGGTACGACGAGGAGCCGACGACGGTTCGCTTCGCGGAGGACGCGCTGCGCATGCTCCGCGACCTCGTGCACATCCGGCGCAACGACTGGCGTGGCCGCTACGCCTGATCGTGCTCGGCTCATCATCAACGCCGACGATTTCGGATTCTCGGAGGGCGTGACGCGCGGGATCCTCGTGGCGCACGCAGCCGGAAGCGTGACGTCGACGTCGATCATGGCGAACGGAGTCGACTGGGAGAACGCCGTTCGATTGTCGCGAGCCACGCGCACGCTCGGCGTCGGCATACACCTCAATCTCGTGCAGGGGCGTCCGCTGCTCCGCGTGCCGTCGCTCACCGATCGGGCGACGGGCGAGCTCTACCCGCTCGGCGCGCTCTCGCGGCGCGCGATGCTCGGGCGCGTGGATGTGGGGGAGCTCGAGGCGGAGACGCGCGCGCAGATCGAGCGCGTGCGCGGGGCGGGGATCACGGTGACGCATCTCGACAGCCACAGGCACGCGCACGCGATGCCGGGGATCTTCCCGGTAGTGGCGCGGGTGGCGCGCGATGCGGGGATCCGCGTGATTCGAATCCCTCGCGAGCCGCTCGCCCTCAATGTGCTCGACGCGGCGGCCACCGCGCGCAAGCTCGTGCTCGCGGCGGCGCTCGGCGCGTCGCGCGCGCTGCCTCTCGCTTCGCCGCTCAAGACGACGGACCACTTTCGCGGCATCTCGCTTCAGGGCGGCACGCACTTCGCGAAGCGGCTCCGTCGGGCGCTCGATACGCTCGAGCCCGGGAGCACGGAGCTCATGGTGCATCCGGGGCACGTCGACGCTTCGCTCGTCGCGCAGGATCCCTACACCGCTCCGCGCGAGATCGAGCTGGCGGCGCTGCTCTCAGCCAACGTGCGCGATCGCCTGCGCCGTGGTGACATCGAGCTCGTGAGCTTCGCCGCTCTCTGACGGACGGAAGGCGAGCAGCTCCCACATCATCGTGAGCCACGCGAGCGTGCACGGGATCGTCTTGAGCCTGTAGTGCACGAAGAAGTTCTGCTGCCAGCTCTTGGGCGTGATGTCCGTCGACGAGATCGACACTACCAGAATCGTCAGCACCATCACCGTCGTGTGCCACCAGCTGCGTGGCGTGCTCACGAACCAGATCGCGATGCCCGTCACCGCGATTACGAACGACGGCGACTCGGACTGGTGATTGAAGATCACCATGTAAACGAGCAGCGCGCACAGAAAGCGCATGCGGAAGCTGGCGTACTCCCACTTTCGCCAGCGCGCGAGCGGCGACATCAGGAGTAGAGTGCCCGCGAGCTGCACCGGCCAGTTCGGCCAGCTCACGCCGAAGATCAGCCGCAGCTGCTGCATCACGCCGCCGTAGAGCCCTCCGCCGCCGCCGCCGCCCACCGAGAGCGCGTCCACCGCCTCCACCGCGCGCCACGACTGGTACTGCGCCGCGAGCCCGCTCGTCGACACGACGAGCAGCGGCAGCGCCAGCACCACCGCCGTCGCGACGACCATCATCAGTGCGAAGCGAATGCGCCGCGGATAGAAGATCGCGAGCGCGAGCGCGGCGAGCGGGAAGATTTTTACCGCGGCGCCGACGGCAATCGCGAACGCCGCGCCGAGCTGTTGGCGCCGCTCGAAGGCGAGAAAGGCGAGGATGACGAGCGCGGTGACCAGCGAATTGCTCTGCGACCGCTGCATCGAGCGCAGCATCTCCAGATAGATCAGCGCCAGCGCGATCGCCGCCTGTCTGCTCGGCAGCACTTTGTCGACCGCGAAGAAGAGGAGCAGCGCGTTCAGGGCGTCCCAGAGCGCGAGCGAGAGCGCGAATGGGATCAGCGCGAATGGCGCGAACAGCACCGCGAAGCTCGGGCTGTACTTGTAGAGGTCGGCGTGGTGCTGCGGCTGCGCCGCGTACATGTCCGCCCCCGAAGCGAGATTCAGGAACGACCAACGGAAGATCACGAAGTTGTTGTCGGGGCCGCGTTGCCCGTACGCCTTACCGATGGCGACGATCACGATTGTCAAAACGTAGAGGGCAAGCAGCCAGCTGCGCGCCGGAATGCGGTTCAGTCGCATGCGGAAGTCTCGTCATCGCGGGTGCGTCGCGGAAGTCCACCCGTTGACGCACTCTCCGCCAACGACCACTCTTCCCCATGCGACGAGAACACCACCTCCCCGTTTCGCGCACCGCCCGCTACTTCACGATCGGTGAGCCGCACGCGTCGCTGGCGGAGCTCTGGTTCGTCTGCCACGGCTACGGCCAGCTCGCGGGGCGCTTCGTGCGCCACTTCGAGTCGATAGACGCGCCGCACCGGATGATCGTCGCGCCAGAGGCGCTCTCGCGCTTCTACGTCGAGGTTGCGGGGAAGTCGCACGCGGACACGCACGTTGGCGCGAGCTGGATGACGCGCGAGGACCGGCTCAGCGACATCGAGGACTACGTCGAGTATCTCGACGCGCTTCACGCGCACATCACGGCGCAGTTGGAGGGCGCGAAACCGAGTTTCACCGTGCTCGGCTTCTCTCAGGGCGTCGCGACCGTCTCGCGCTGGCTCGAGCGCACCACGGTTCGCGTGGACCGGGCGCTGCTCTGGGGAAGCACGATTCCCGCGGACGTCGATCTCAACGCGGCGCCCGCCTTTCGCGCGGCGCGCATCACGTCGATCGCCGGCACCGCCGACGAGCACGCGACCGCCGACATGCTCGCGGCGCAAAAGGCGCGGCTCACCGCGAGCGGACTCTCGCACGAGCACGTGAGCTTCAACGGCAGCCACCGCATCGACAGGGAAGTGCTGGGGCGCCTCGCGACCACGAGCCGCTGACGGCTCCGCTAGTGCTCGAGAATCACGTACTTCGCGTCATCCGCCGACATCTTCTTCAGCCACGCGAGTAGCTCGTCGCTCTTCTCCGCCGGGAACACGCCCTCAACGCCGGTCATCCGCCGCGAGATCGTGAGGTCCTGACCGTTCTGCGCGTACGAGGCCACGTACGAGCCGAACACGCTCGTTGCCGTATCGCTCGCCGGCAGCTTCGCTTTCCACCCCGGCGGCAGCGTCAGACGCAGATCCACGATCTCCGTGCGCGGCCCCCACACCTTTGCCGCGTCGATCGGATACACGCGCTTGCCGCGCGCCTCGAGCGCCGAGATGACGTTCGGCGCCGCGAAGCTCTTGAGCGGAATGGTGAGGATCTCCGTGCCGCCCGCATCGGACGCCGCCTTCCCATGGCGAATCAGCACCGAGATCTTCGGCTCCGCCGCGAGATCGCGGCCGTCGAAGAGCTTGAGGCTGTCGCCCGCGGAGCCCTCGAAGATCGAGTTCGCAATCGCCAGCGTCGCGCGCGCCGTCTCCGCGGAATCGGGCTTGGTCGACTTCGACATCGAGCCGCGCATCCCATACTGCATTCCACCGGAGCCGTGCCACGACCACTTCCCGCTGAACAGCCCATCGGGGGTGAGCGCTCCGACGAGATGCACCTCCATCATGTTCGACGCCGACGGATCAGCTGGGAAGGTGATCTCCTCGCTGGATCCATCCGGATGCACGACGAGGCCGAACTGGCCCTGCTCCGCCGGCGGGAGCGAGCCGTACGGAACGATGTCCGCAGTGAGATCGACGTACGTGCGCTTCCCGTTTCGATCGACCGCCGCAATCATGTGATTGAACTGGTGCCCACTGGGCATGGTGCGGATCACGCCGCCGAAGCTGCTCAGCAACACAGGATACGCGGTGACTCCCATCCGCTGCATCATCGCGACGAAGAAGGTCGCCTTGTCCTTGCAGTCGCCGTAGTTGTTGGCGAAGACCTCGGCCGGCGGGTGCGGCTGGAAGCCCGCGATGCCTAGCGAGAGCGAGACGTAGCGGAAGTCCTGCGCCACCCACTTGTGTACCGCGCGAATCGAGTCGTCGAGCGTCTGCGAGCTCGCCACCGCACGCGAGAGCGCCTGCTCGATCGGAGGCGTGAGGCCGTAGCGCCCCTTCGCCAGCCCCGCGTACCACGAGGCGATGTCGCTCCACTTGGTCGGCGATCCGATGACGAGTGATTCGCCGAAGCTCGAATCCGGCGCGAGCGGCTCGATCTCCGGCTTCGCGACCTCGGACGTCGCCCACGTGTAGACGCGTCGTCCGCCGCTCGTCACTTCCTTGCGCGCGAAGGTGAGATGGTGCTCCTGGATGCGCGGATTCAGCGACGCGGGAAGATCGACGATCAGCCGCGAGCGGCGCGTCAGCGTTCCGGTGACCACGCTCCACGACGTGAAGAAATCGCCAGGAATGATCGGCTTGAGCGTCTGCACCGTGTAGCTGTAGTCGACGATCGTGCCCGGTGCGACGCCGCCGAGCGAGATGCGATGGAGCTTCTCGTCGGAGTACACCGGCGCCTCCATCGCGACGGGGGCGAGCGACTCCTGCTCGTGCACCGGCTTCTCACTCACGATCGAGCCATCCGGGCGCACCACGCGCGCCCAGTTGAGCGTGAACTTCTCCTTGTCCGTCGAGTAGCCGAACGACTGTTCGCCCCACCGCTCGGCCGCCTCCGGCGTGAGAATCTGCACGATCTGGCGATAGGTGCGGCTCCCGCTTCCATTCGCCTCGATCTTCACGACGCCATCATCGAGCAGATAAACGAAGGATTGATCGGCGTAGTCGGAAGCCTTCACCGCGAGACGATAGATCGTGTCGCTCTTCACCGACGGATCGCCGGACGGCGTGATTCGCGGTGATTGCGCGCCCAGGCCTGCGGCGCCGAGAACGAGTGCCAGAGCGACTGTCGGAAAGCGCATCGGGTGTCTCACCGAAAAAAGGTCAATCTTTCAATCGAAGGTGCCGCGCGCTCAGTGCGCGGGCAGCAACTGTACGACGACGTAGCGGGAGGTATCGAAATATCTTTTCGCCGCGGCCTGGAGTCCGGCCGAGCTCAAGGCCCTTACCTCGTCGTCGTACTTGAGGATCAGCGCCGGATCCCACGCATTCACGTCGTAGCTCGCGAGGAGGCTCAGCCACGTGCGATTCTGGCGAAGGCTCGTCTCGCGCGCCCGCAGATCCGCCTCGCGAATCTTCTGCAGATCCTTCTCCGACACGCCGTTTATCTTCACGCTGTCGATCTCCGCGAACACGGCCTTCTGAAGCTCGCTCGCACGCTCGGGCGCCGATCCAAAATCGATGCGCAGCGCGTAGCTCTCCTTCGGATAGTGGGTCGGGCTCGCGCTCACGCCAACGCCGTAGGTGCCGCCGAGGTCCTGGCGAAGGCGCTCGCGCAGCTTGATCTCGAGCAGATCCGAGAGCGCGCTGATCTGCTGCACGTTCTCCCACGAGAAGTCGAACGGGCCCGTGAACACGATCGCGGTCTGCGCCTTGGGCTCGATGCCGCGCTTCACCTCGCGCGTGATCACGCCGGTGGGATACGACATCCCGACGTCCTTCCACTTCTCGGCGGCGTGTGTGGCCGGGAGGCTCGCTACATACTGCTCGACGAGTGGCTTGAGCTTCGTCGTGTCGATCGTGCCGACGAAGACGAAGGTGAAGTTGCTCGCGTCCGCAAAGCGCTGCCTGTAGATCGAGATCGCGTGGTGCAGGCGCACGTACTCCATGTCCTGCGCGGTGGGCGGCTTCGCGCGCGGGTGGTGCTGCGAGAGCGTGAGGTCGAGCGTGTCCGAGAACGCGGCCGCTGGGCTGGCCGCGCGATTCGCGAGCAGCACCTCGATCTTGTTTCGATACGCCTCGAACGCCGCGCTGTCGGCCCGCGGGGCCGTGAAGGTGAGATAGATGAGCTGCATCAGAGTCTCGAGATCCTTTGGCGACCCGGCGCCGGATACTCCCTGCTGGATCGCGCCGATGTACTCGCCTACCTGCACCGACTTCCCGGCGAGCTCTTTCTGCAGCGATGTCGCGTTGAAGGTGCCGATGCCACCCGCATCCACCGCCGCGGTCGCGATCGTCGCGTCGAGATAGTCGGAGTCGCTCACCACCGACGTGCCGCCGGGAGCGTAGGCGCGAAAGAGCAGCTCGTCGTCCTTGAAGTCCGTGGGCTTGATGAGCACGCGCGCGCCATTCGACAGCTTCCACTCAGTGACGCCCACCGACGCGATCTGGCGCGACGACACGACCTTGCCGGCCGTGGGTGCCGTGGGAATGAGTGGCGCGGACGACACCGAATCCGTGTACGCCGCGACGCTCACGTGCTGAGCGCTGTCCAACACCGCGCGTAGCGCCTGCTCGCTCGGCAGCGCCGCCGCAGCCTTCTGCGGCGTGTTGACCACGATCACGCGGCTGCGATTGCTCAGCCACTTGTGCGCGAGCGCATTCACCTCGGAGAGCTGGACGCCCGGCAGCAGCTGCCGATAGAGCGTGTACTGCTGCGCGATACTCGCGATCGCCGTGTGCTCGAGGAACGCTCCCTCGTACTCGGACACGAACGACGCCGACGGTGTCTTGTCACGCTCCGCGTACGCGCGCTCCATGCCGCGCAGCATCTCCTTCTTCGCGCGATCGAGTTCCGTGGATGTAAAGCCATGCTGCGCCACGCGCTCGCCCTCGGTGACCGCAGCGCGCAGCCCGATCTCCACGCCGCTGTCGGGGACGAGCGCGGTGAGCACGTACACATCCTTCGAACGAATGAGCCGCCCCTGATTCGAGAACGCGCCGATGAACGGCGCGCCCGGGCGCTGCGCGATCTCCTGCAACCGCGCGTTGAGCATGTCGTTGTAGAGCGAGCCGAGCATCTCCTGGCGGAAATCGCCGACGGTCTTCTGCGGCTGGAGCGGCTGCAGATAGTACACGGCGACGGTCGCGCGCGTTGCCTCGCTGTCGGTCGCGATCGTGACGAGCGTCGAGTCGTGATCGGGAACCGGGAACGACGTTCGCGGGCGCTCCCCCTTCTTCGCCGGCCAGCTCGCGAATTGCGCCTTGATCATCCGCTCGACCTTCGCCTTGTCGAAGTCGCCGACGGCGACGACGGCCATGAGATCTGGGCGGTACCAGTCATCGTAGAAGCGCTTGACCGTTGCGCGCGGCGCCGTCTCGAGCGTGTGCTTGTCGCCGATCGGTATTCGCTGCGCGTAGCGCGAGCCGCTGAAGACGATCGGAAACTGCTTGTCGCGCATGCGCGCCGAGGCGCCGCGGCCGAGGCGCCACTCCTCGATGACGACGTTGCGCTCGCGCGCGAGCTCGGTGGAGTCGAAGGTGAGGCCGCGCGACCAGTCGGCAAGAATCTGGAAGCCCTGGTCGAAGAGCTTCGCGCTATCCGTCGGCACGGTGAGCTCGTAGATGGTCTCGTCGAAGCTCGTGGACGCGTTGAGGTCGGCGCCGAAGCGAACGCCGGTCGACTCGAGATAGTCGACGAGCGCCTGCTTCTTGAAGTGCGTGGTGCCGCTGAAGGCCATGTGCTCGACCATGTGCGCCAGCCCGCGCTGCGTGCTGTCCTCGAGCACCGAGCCGGCGTTCACCACCAGCCTCAGTTCCGCCCGTTTCTCCGGCTTGTGATTCACCCGGATGTAGTAGCGGAGCCCGTTCGGCAGCACGCCGACGGTGACGGCGGGATCCACCNNCCCCGAGTCCTGGGCTCCGAGGGGAGCCACCGCGAGGGCCGTAAGTGCAAGCGCGGCATGGCATGTGGCGCGCAGCGAGAGCTGTGTCTTGATGGAGTTGTATCGCATTTGATTCGTAGGGAAACGGATGCATGAAGATAGTGGCCGGCTCCCACCACCGCTCTGGACAGCAACGCCGCTGCCACCAAATTGCGGGATGAAGAAGCTCGCCGCGCTTTTGGGCGCCCTCGTGGTCGTGCTCGTGGTCGTCGTGGTCGTGCGCACCATGCGCTTCACCCCCGCTCGCGGCGATGCGCGCCCCGCGGTGGCGCTCGCCCCCGAGAACGACACGCTGCTCGCCCAACACCTCGCGGGCGCGATCAAGTTCGCGACCATCTCGAAGCAGGACTCGGGGCCCGAGCTCGTGCCGATGCGCGCGCTCCACGCGTATCTCGCGCAGACCTTTCCGCGCACGCACGCGACGCTCACGCACGAGGTCGTCGCACCGGCCAGCCTGCTCTTCGAGTGGAAGGGAAGCGACCCCGCGCTCGAGCCGATCGTGATGATGTCACATCTCGATGTCGTCCCCGTCGAGGCGGGCTCCGAAGGCTCGTGGACCCATGCGCCATTCTCCGGCGACATCGCCGACGGCTTCGTGTGGGGGCGCGGCACGCTCGATGACAAGGTGGGCGTGCTCTCGACGCTCGAGGCGATCGAGTCGCTCGTCGCGAAGGGATACACGCCGAAGCGCACCATCTATCTCGCCTTCGGCGACGACGAGGAGGTCGACGGACACGGCGCCGGCGCGATCGTCGCGCTCCTCAAGTCGCGCGGCGTGCACCCGCTCGTCGCCATCGATGAGGGGAGCGCGATAATTCGCGGCATCATCCCCGGCGTTTCGCGGCCGGCAGGACTCATCGGCGTCGCCGAGAAGGGGCACATGAGCGTGCAGCTCACGGTGATGGCCGCGGGCGGGCACTCCTCGATGCCGCCGCCGCAGACGGCGGTCGGCGTCCTCGCGCAGGCTATCGACCGGCTCGAGAAGCATCCGCTTCCCGCGCACATGAACGCCGCCACCGAAGGGATGCTCGGCCAGCTCGCCCGCGAGATGCCGCTCGGCGCGCGCGTGATGATGGCGAATCTCTGGCTGACGCGGCCGCTCGTGATGTGGTCAATGGCGCGGTCGCCCGTGACGAACGCATCGCTTCGCACGACGACGGCGCCGACGATGATTCAGGGGAGCCCGAAGGAGAACGTGCTGCCGATTCGCGCGCAGGCGATCGTGAACTTCCGGATCATTCCGGGGGAGACGCCCGAGAGCGTCGTCGAGCATGTGAAGAAGGTCGTCGACGACAGCAACGTCGTCGTCACCGTCGCGGGAGTTCCCTCGCCGCCGTCGCCGGTGTCGAGCACGACGTCCGACGCGTATCGCATCCTCTCGCGCGACATTGCCGTGCTCGAGCCCGACGCCATCGTCGCGCCGTCTCTCGTCGTCGGGGCAACGGACTCGCGGCAGTACGGCGGCTACGCGCGCGACGTCTACCGCTTTCTCCCGATGCAGATCGGCGCGACGGACTTGGAGCGCCTTCATGGCACGAATGAGCGAATCGGCATCCATGACTACGCGCGCGGTGTCGCGTTCATGACGCTGCTGATCTCCGACCTGTCGTCGCAGTGAGCACCGAATCGCTCGAGCGTCGCGTCGAGATCGAGACGCCCGAGCAGACGATACTCTCGTACACGGTCGCGGGCGTTGGATCGCGCACGGCAGCTGCGCTCGTCGACCTCGTGATCATCGTCGTCGGGCAACTCGCGATCTTTCTCGTGCTCATCGAGCTTGGCGCGGTGTTCAGCAAAGGGTCGACGACGGCGCAGAAGCTCTCCTCAGCGTGGGCGACTGCGGCCGGAGTGCTCCTCTCCTTCATCCTGATCTGGGGCTACTACGTCTTCTTCGAGGCCGTGTGGGACGGCCAGACTCCCGGCAAGCGCATGCTCGGGATTCGCGTCGTGCAGGATGGCGGATACTCGGTGTCGTTCGGAGCATCGGCCGCACGCAATCTGATGCGCTTCATCGACATGCAGCCCGGCGTCATCTACGCGGTTGGGCTCGTGAGCATGGCGATCTCCAAATCCGGCAAGCGACTCGGCGACATCGTCGCGGGAACGTTCGTGGTGCACGAGCAGCGCGCCCTGATCAGCTCCGCCACGCGCGCCCAATCCGACGTCGCCACGCGTGCCGCGATCACGTCGCGGCTCACCGAAGAGGAGTTCGCGCTGCTGAGCCGCTTCGTGGCGCGGCGCACGGAGCTCGACGCGACGCTGCGCACCTCGTTCGCCGCGCAGATCGCGACGCGCTACCGCCAGCATCTGGTGGACGACGGCAGCGCGCCCATGGCGAAGCTTCTCCGCCTCTTCGAGACCGAGAGCGATGCGCGCGCGCGAGGGCTGCCCTCGCCTGGCGCGAAGGGCGCCGCGCGCGAGCGACACGCGATCGTCGCACTCAACGCCGGCCGCTGGCGCGAATTCTCCGACACTCTTGCCTCCGCGCAGAAGCGCGGGCTGCGCACCATGTCGCCCGACGAGGTCAGCAGCCTCGTGTCGCTCTATCGCGAGGTGTCCACCGATCTCGCCCGGCTGCGCACGGCCTCCGACAGCGAGGATCAGCAGGAGATCTTCTACGTCAGTCGCCTGCTCGGCGCCGGCCACAATTTTCTGTATCGGCAGCGAGGACTCTCGGCTCGCGATGTCTGGCGCTATCTGTCGGTGTCGGTGCCGCGCGAGGTGCGCCGCTCCACGCCGTTCATTCTCGCGGCCGCATTCTTTCTCTTCGTGCCGATGGCGATCACCTTCGGAGTGCTACTGCGCCACCCCGCGCTGGCATCGCAGCTCCTGCCGCCGGGGATGATCGATCGCGTCACCGAAGGCGCGCATCGCGACAGCACGGGGACGCACGAGTACATCTCCACGAGAGACTTCGAGCGCCCGATTCTGGCGAGCTCGATCATTCGCAACAACGTGCAGATCACCTTCGGGGCCTTCGCCGCCGGAATCACCGCGGGCATTCTCACGCTGGTGATGCTGGTGTTCAATGGTGTGAGCATCGGCGCCGGCTTCGGCCTCTACGCAAACCACGGTGTCTTCCATCAAATTCGCGACTTCGTGGTCGCGCACAGCGTGCTCGAGCTGAGCGCGATCTGCATCGCTGCCGGAGGCGGCTTTCTGCTCGGCTGGGCGCTCCTCATCCCGGGCGCGCACACCAGGCGGGAGGCATTCGTGATCAATGGCCGCCGAGCGGTTCGGCTCATCTCGGCGTCGACGCTGATGCTGTTGGCGGCGGGGACGATTGAAGGACTCATCTCCCCTCGCATCGACATTCCCTTCGTGGTGAAGGCCGGCGTCGCGTTCGCCACGGCGATCCTTCTCGCGTTCTGGTTCTCGCGCGGGCGCGGAAGCGAGGAGGAGGCGCCGGCCGAGGAGTTCGCCTACACCGAGCCGCGCGCCTTGAGCTCGAGATAGTGATTCACCACGGAGCTCGCAAGCTGCTTCGGCGACACGTCGAGCACGGACACTCCCGCGCGCCGCATGCGCACGATCGCCTCGTTGCGCGCGCCGAGCAGCTCCTCCGCCGCCACGCTCGCGTATAGATCGCTCGACGAGCTGTGCTGGGTCGGGATCGCGGCGCTCACGAGCTCGTCGTTGCGGAGCGCGACGACCACGAGCATGTGCCGCATCGCGCTCCGCACCGTGTGCGCGATGACCGCCTGCGAGGATCGCGGGTCGATCACGTCGGTGAAGAGAACGATCAGCGAGCGCTTGCGATGCCGCGTTGCGAGCGTGCGGAACGCGGTCGCGTAGTCCGGCTCGGTCATCGTCGCGCGCGCCGGGATGAGCGCCTGGCGAATGCCGCGCATCGCCTTGTCGCCGCGCGCGGGCGGCACGAAGGCACGCAGCTCGTTGTCGAAGAGCAGCAGCCCAACCTGGTCGCCCGCCTGCACCGCGACCGATGCGAGGAGCGTGGCGGCCGAGAGCGCGTACTCGAAGCGCGGCACTCCGCTGGCGAGCTGCGTCATCATGCGCCCCGCATCGACGGCGATCATCACCGTCTGCCCCTGCTCCACGGTGTACTCGCGCGTCATCAGCTTCTGCCGCCGAGCCGTCGCTTTCCAGTCGACGTGTCGTGGATCGTCGCCCACGGAGTATTCGCGCAGCGACGCGAAGGTGCTCCCCTCGCCGCGCTTCCGGATCGAGCGAATGCCCGCGTCACGAAGCCGATGCTGAATCGCGAGCAGGCGCAGATGCCGAACGCCAGCGAGCGACGGAGTAACGAGCATCATGTCGGCGGGCTCGTAGCGAAGGCTGCGCTGCACGAGCCCAAGCGTGCCCTCGATGCGCAGAACGACGGGGCCGAGCGGCCACGACCCGCGCGCGCGCGCCACGAAGGTGAAGGGGACGGTGGTCTCGCCGCCGGACACCACGGAGTGCGCGCTGCCTCGCGGCTCCGGCGACTCGATGATCCGTGGCAGCGCATCGAACAGCGTGAAGCGAAGCGTGCGCGGCGCGGTCGAGCGCACGCGATACTGGCCGCACTCCTTGTCGCCAAGGCCCACGTTCGAGGGCACGATTCGCTCGGCGGTCAGCTGCCATTTGGCGGGAAGGAGCAACATGTCGAGAATCACTGCCGCAGCGATGAGCACGAGCGCGTAGACTGCGGCCTTCTCCGACACGAGCCAGATCGGCGACAAGACGGCGACGAGAGCCACGAGGCGGCGTGTAGGGATGACGCTCACCAGCGCGCGTCCGACGTACTCGATCACCTGGCGCACGCTGATCACTTCGGAGCCACGATTCGCGTGAGGAGCGCATCGAGCACGTCGTCGCTGCTCCGTCCCTCCACCTCGGCCTCGGGCGACAGCATCACGCGATGGCGGAGCACCGGGCGCGCGAACTGCTTCACGTCGTCCGGCGTCGCGAAGTCGCGGCCACCAAGCAACGCCGCCGCGCGCGCGGTGCGGAAGAGCGCGACGCTGGCGCGCGGCGATCCGCCGAGGGTGAGCGATGGGTCCTCGCGCGTCGCGCGCACGATGTCGGCGATGTACTCGCGAATCTCGGGTGCGACCTTCACACCGTCAACCGCGCGCCGGAGCTCGCGGCACTGGGCCTCGTCGAGCACGGCGGGCGGCCGCACATCGGAGGCGCGCTCGGCGTCGAAGCCGCGCGAGTAGTTGTCGAGCATCCCGAGCTCGGATTGGCGCGACGGATACGTCACGCGGATCTTGAGCAGGAAGCGATCGAGCTGCGCCTCGGGAAGCGGATAGGTGCCCTCGTATTCCACCGGATTCTGCGTCGCGAACACAGTGAAGAGATCGCCGAGCGGGCGCCCCTCGCCATCGATGGTGACCTGCCGCTCTCCCATGGCCTCGAGCAGCGCGGCCTGCGTCTTCGCCGGCGCGCGATTGATCTCGTCGGCGAGCAGCATGTCAGTGAACACCGGGCCGGCGCGAAACTCGGAGGTGCGCCCGCCATCGCGGAGCACGTTTATTCCGGTGATGTCCGCCGGCATGAGATCGGGAGTGAACTGGATGCGGCCGAAGCGCGTATTCAGCGCGCCCGCAAGCACTCGCACGAGAAGCGTCTTCGCCGTGCCGGGCACGCCCTCGAGCAGCGCGTGGCCGCGCGCGAGAAAGGCGACCAGCGCCTCATCGATCACCCCTTCCTGTCCGATGACGCGCTCCGACACCACTGCGCGCACGCGCGCGAGCGAATCGGTGATCTCTTCTGGTGTGATCACGTGATGATGTTCCTCTCGATGTGGTCGATCGCCGCGCCCGCCGCAACAAGCTGCTCGGCCGTCGGCTTCTGCGCGAGCGCGCGTGATAACGTGTCGATGTCGCTGCCGAGTGCCGGCAGTCGTACTCGCAGGAGCGCGAGATAGTTTTCGTCGCTGAGGGTGGCGGCGGTGCCGAGCGGATGGCGGCGCCGGACGCCGCGCACGAGTCGCTGCACCGCGAGCCCCGTTGCGCCGATTCCTTCGTATGCGCGAGAGAGCGCGCCCACGTGCTCGAGCGGCGATCGCCGTTCGAGGCGCGCGGTGGAGATTGGGGCGATCGGTCGCACGCCGATCACGAGCAGGTAGAGAAGCGCCGCAGCGCCGATCTGGAGCGCGGCGTGTCCCCATGTCGTCTCGAGCAGCGCCTCCCCCAGCAGCTCCGTGAACGAGATGGAGTTGCCGAATCCCTGATGATATTCGTCGAACACGATCGGCGATGTGCGGGTAGAGTCGATGGACTCGAGCAGGCGCACCGCGAGCACGGTGCCCGCGGTCTTTCGCAGCACATCGTTGCGAAGAAAGGTTGGGTCGGCGATCGCGACGACGGTGCCGCGCCCGATCGTTTGAGTCGCGATCTCGGGATGCACGCGCTTGCGGATCGGCGTGCGGATTTCCACCAGCGGCGTCGCGGTGGGCGGCCACGCGGCATCCGAGTCCGAGTCTGTTGCGGGCGTTCCCTCGAGATATCGATGAAAGGATCGCGCGTCGAAAATCCCGAACGCCTCGCGCAGTGTGTCGACGCGGTCGTACGATCCGAAGAGGCTGTCCTCGATCGCATAGTAGGTGCTGATCGACCGGTCCGTGGCCTGCACACCGATGGAATCGGCGAGCACGCTTCCGCGATAGGGAACGACGACGGCATTCGCGCCGCGCCGCACCACCTCGAGGAGCGTGTGGATCTCGACGGCGCTCGGATCGATCGGCGTGTTGACCATGATGTACGTCGCGGTGCTGTCGAGCAGTCCCTCGTAGGGAACGATGCGCTCGCTCGTGTGCCAACCGAGCTTGTCGAGAACTTCGCGCAGCCCGCGCGAGCCGTTCACGGAGCGTGAGCGCGTGCTGAGGAATCGCCCCTGCGCGACTTCTGCGGCCGGGGAGAGGATGACGGCGACTGCCAGGGCGACGGCGAGCCCGGGGAGCACGAAGCGTGGCTTGAGCCAGCGCTCGGAGAAGCGGCTAGCCATTGGGACGCACGATCGGCAGGGCGAGCGAGAGCAGCCGCTCGTAGCGGTCTCGATTGCACTCGCCGAATCCGTAGATCACGAGCTCGTAGGCGCGAGCGAAGTCGCGAAAGTTTGGGAAGATGGGCGATGACTGCGTTCGCACTTCGCGCACGTAGTCGCCGGCGGTCTTCGATGGATGGAGGCGCAGCTGGTTCGCTCGCGCGCCCGCGTCGAGCAGTGCAGCGTACAGTGCATGGGCCGCAGCGGTGAAGTCGCCGCGCGCCGCGAGCTGCTGCGCGGAGGCCCACGCATCGCCCCGCACCGCGCCGCGCTCCGTCTCCCAGGCGCTGCCCGCAATTCTGAGCGCAATACGCGCGCGCCAGAGATGGAGCCAGCGCGCGATTACGGCCGCGGTGAGAAGGCCAA
>PLMM01000057.1 GCA_003142495.1 Gemmatimonadota bacterium
ACGGCGATCGATCCGCGCAGCCGCCCCGCGCTCATCATGCTCGGCGATGCCTACGCGCTGAAGAACGACCTCAACCACGCCGTCGAAGCGTGGACGAAGTTGATCGCGGCGTATCCGAAGGACGTCCAGCTCGTGTCGACCGTCGTCAACAAGATCGGACAGAGTGGCCAGGCCGCTGCTGCGAAGCCGATCATCGTCGCCGCCGTCGACTCGAACCCCGGCGATCCCGACCTCGTGCACCTCAAGTGGCTGATTCTGCTCGCCACGAAGGACTGCGCCGAGGCGACGGCCGCGGGTGAGCTGATGGTCAAGACCGACACGGCCTCTGCCGACTCGACCTTCTTCCTTCGTCAGGCGGCGTGCTATGCGTCGGCGAACGATCCGCAGAAGGCATCTGCGACCGCGGCCCTGGGTGTCGCGAAGTTCAAGAACAACGCGGCGCTTTGGTCGCTCTACGCGCAGACGCTCCGCCTCGCGGGACAGCTGCCCCAGTCGCTCGCCGCCGCACAGACCGCGGTCAAGCTCGATCCGAAGACGGAGCATGGCTACCTGCGCATCGCCCAGGCGCAGATCGATCTGAATCAGCCGGACAGCGCCGTTGCAACGCTCAAACAGGCCGTGGCTGCCGGCGAGGACAAAGCAACCGTCGGGCAATTCCTGCTGGTGCTCGGCAACCAGGCCTATAAGAAAGCAACTGCGCTGGTGATCACGACCCCCGACAGCCTGGCGGTTCGTCGCGACGCCTTCCAGCAGGCGATTCTGATTCTCGCGGCCTCGGACAGCATCTCGCCGAGTCCTGCGGCGAAGTTCGTGCTGGGCGTGTCGGCATTCAAAGTCGGCGACGCGGCTGTTCGCGACAATCAGGCGAAGAAGACGTGCGATCTGGCGAAGCTCGCCGAGTCCTCCTTCCTGACGGCGCAGATCAACATCGCTGCCGGCGGATCGATCGATCCGAAAACAGCCGGGCAGCTGCTCGGCGCACTCCAGCAGTACGCGCCGGCGGTGTCGGGGCAGGTCAAGAAGTTCTGCAAATAGAGCCAACTCGCTGGACGTCTCACTCGAAGGGCTCGCCGGTGGCGAGCCCTTCGTTGTTTTACGCCGCGTGCACTGAGCGCCAGCGCTCGCCGGATGGTAAAATCCCTCCATGATTTCGCTCGCGCCTGACGCGTACCACATCCCCGTGCTGGCCGCCGAAGTGGCGGCGCTGCTCGCGGGTGCGCAGTCGGTGCTGGACGGCACGCTCGGCGGCGGCGGTCACTCGCATTTGCTGCTCACGCAGGGCGCGAGTGTGGCCGCGATCGATCGCGATCCGCGCGCGATTGCCGAGGCGCGCGTTCAGCTCGCGGACTACGAGCGCTCGGGAAAATTCCGCCCCTTCCTCGGCAACTTCTCCGAGGTGGATGCGATCGAGGAGCTGTGCGGCGAGAAGTTCGACGGCGTCCTCCTCGACCTCGGCGTGTCGTCGCACCAGTTCGACGATCAGACGCGCGGCTTCTCCTTTCGCGAAGGCGCACCCCTCGACATGAGAATGGGAAGCGACGCGAAGCAGAGCGCGGCGGAGCTGCTCAACGAGGCGCCGGATCAGCAGCTCATGCAGCTCTTTCGCGAGTATGCCGATGAGCGCAAGGCGCCGCGCCTTGCGCGAGAGATCGTCAAGCGCCGCGCGACGGTGCCGTTCGCAACGAGCGATCATCTCGTGAACGCGATTCGTGGCGCACTTGGACCGCGCAGCGGGCCTGGCGACTTCGCGCGAATCTTTCAGGCGATTCGCATCGAGGTGAACGACGAGCTCGGAGCACTCGAGCGCGCGCTCCCCGCGCTGCGCGATCGGCTCACGCCGGGCGGCGCCCTCGTCGTGATCGCGTATCACTCGGGGGAGGATCGTGTCGTGAAGCACGCGTTCCGCGACTGGAGCAACCCGTGCACATGCCCGCCGCGCCAACCGCTCTGCATCTGCGGCGCCGTGTCGCTCGGCGAGAGCGTGCATCGGAAGGCGGTTACCGCGAGCGAGCGCGAGCTCGCGACGAATCCGCGCTCGCGCAGCGCGCGGCTCCGGGCGTGGCGGCGCGCCGCGTAGCGTCACGCGGGCGCGGACGCGCCTGGGTGGCGCTCGCTCTCCTCGGCTTCGTGCTCGTTGGCGCCGGGGTGATCTGGCGGCGCGCGGAGGGGCACGCGCAGGCGAAGGCGCTGCTCGCGCTCGAGCAGCAACGGCTGCAGCTTCAGTCGCAGCGCGCGCAGCTGCGCAGCGACATACGTGATCTCGTGAGCCGCAGCTCGCTGGCCGCGGTGGTGGAGAAGCGTCTCGACATGCACGTGCCGAACGACACGCAGCTCGTCATCCTCACGCGACCGCGGGCGGCTGCGGTCACCACGCCCTAGATGAAGCGCCCGAGTCGCCTGCAGCTCGTGCACGGATCGCTCGCGCTCTTCGCGCTCGCGCTGATCCTGCGCTCGGCGCAGGTGCAGCTCTGGCAGGCGGACATCTGGCGGCACAAGGCGCAGCGGCAGCAGTTCGCCGCCGCCGATGTGCCGGCGCCGCGCGGAGACATCTTCGATGTCGGCGAGGTCCCGATCGCGCAGAGCCGCCCGACCGTGCGGCTGCGCGTGGCGCCGAAGGAGCTCAAGGATCGCGCGATCACCGCGCGCGCGCTCGCGAAGCTCGGTGTGCCGCGCGAGTGGGTGTCGCGCGCGACCGACCAGCATCGCGCGTGGGTGGTGATCCCGGGCGCGTACCAGCCGGGCGATGCGGCGGCGGTGACGCACATGCGCGGGGTGTACGCCGACGCTGGAATGGAGCGCGTCTACACGCAGCGCGAGGCGATGCGGCGGCTGGTGGGAGTGGTCGACGCGCGCGGCGTCGCCGTGGATGGGCTCGAGCTCACGCTCGACTCGCTGCTGCGCGGGGAGGAGCGCGTCGCGCGCCTCGCACGCGACTCCCGCGGCGCTCGCATCGATGCGCCCGACGATGACGCGCCCGAGGCCGGCGACGCGGTGGTGCTCACGATCAATCAGTCGCTCCAGGAGATCTCCGAGCGTGCGCTCGCCGATGCGCTCGTGGGCACCGGGGCCGATGGCGGCGACATCGTCATCATCGATCCGCACGACGGCGAGATCCGCGCGATGGCGAGTCGGCGCACGGATCCGCGCTCGTCGGGGAGCCCCGCCGTGAGCGAGCCGTTCGAGCCCGGCTCGACGCTGAAGCCGCTGCTCGTTTCTCGACTGCTGCAGCTCAAGCGCGCAACGCCCGACGAGATCATGAACACCGAAAATGGCACCTACCTGCTCGACGGCCGCACGATCACCGACGACCACAGGAAGCCGGAGATGTCGCTGGCCGATGTCATCCGTTATTCGAGCAACATCGGCATCGTCAAATTCACCTCACGCTTCTCGACGCGCGAGAAGTACGACGCCCTGCGCGACTTCGGCTTCGGCATGCCCACCGGCCTCCCGTATCCGGCCGAGGCGGCGGGCACGCTGCGGCTTCCGAAGGAGTGGTCGAATATGTCGCCGGCATCGCTGGCGATGGGCTACGAGATTGCCGTGACCCCGCTGCAGCTTGCGGCCGCGTACGTGCCGATCGCGAACGGCGGGCTGCTCCTCGAGCCGGCGCTCATCCGCGAGATTCGCGCACCGGACGGCAAGGTGCGCTATCATCATGAGCCGCGCGTGCTACGCCGCGTGATGGATCCGGATGTCGCGGCCGAAGTGCGAAAGATGCTGGTCGGTGTCGTCACCGGTGGAACGAGCACGGAAGCGGCGATGCGCAACTTTGATGTGGGAGGAAAGAGTGGCACGTCGCGACGGACGGTCGGCAAACACGGATATGGCGCGGGCGCATACACCGCGTCCTTCGTCTCGCTCTTTCCGGCCGAGGCGCCGCAGTACGTGATCCTCGTGAAACTCAACAACCCCAAGGGCGACATCTACGGTGGAAAGACGGCCGCACCGGTGTCGAAGATCGTGCTGCAGGCGGCGCTCGCGGCGCGCGACGCCTCGCTCGATCGCGGCTCACTGGCCTCGGCGCGCGACACGCTCGCGCCCGTTGCGGACAGCGTCGCGCATCCGGCAATTGCCGACGATGACGACACGCTCCCTCCCGCCGTGCTCGACGTGGCTCGCGCGCGTCGCGCGCCCACGGTTGCCGCCGCGCCGCGCGCGATCCCCGATGTGCAGGGGCTCTCCGTACGCGAGGCGGCGTTCGCGCTGCATCGCGCGGGCTTCAACGTGCAGCTCGATGGCTACGGCTCCGCGCGCGCGACCGTGCCGGGCGCGGGATCGATCGCGCAAAGCGGAAGCATCGTGCGAGTGAGCGCCACGCAATGACGCCGATTTCGCTCGAGCGCATTGTGGCGGCGCTGAAGCACGCCGGCCTCCTCGTCGAGGTCACCGGCACGCTTCCAGAGAACGTCGCAGCCGTCACGGACGACAGCCGGCAGGTCGCCGCGAACGGCCTCTTCATCGCGGTGCACGGCTCGGCGCGCGACGGCCACGAGTTTCTGCCGCAGGTCGAGGCGGCGGGCGCGGTGGCGGCGATCGTCGAGGATGCGGGGCGCACGAGCCTTCCCTCGATCGTCGTGCGCGAGGGGCGCCGCGCCGCGGCAATCGCGGCGGCGGCGGCCTTCGACGATCCCGCGAAGCAGTTGCGACTCGTGGCGGTCACCGGGACGAATGGCAAGACCACCGTCGTCGGCATTCTTCGCCATCTCCTCGATAAGCCCGACTCGCGCAGCGCATCGATCGGCACGCTCGGCATCCTGCTCGGCAGCGAGGGCGTTCCCGTGGCCGGCGGCGCATCACTCACCACGCCGGGGCCCGTCGAGCTGCAGCGCGCGCTGCGGGCGTTGGTTGACCGCGGCGTGCGTACCGTGGCGATGGAGCTCTCGTCCCACAGCCTCGATCAGCGGCGCGCCGAGACGCTCGTGTTCGAGGCGGGAGTGTTCACGAATCTCACGCGCGACCATCTCGACTACCACGAGACGATGGAGGCGTATCTGCTGGCCAAGTCGCGGCTCATCGCGCAGCTCGGCTCGCGCGGCGCGGCGGTGGTCAATCTCGACGTCAAGGTGTGGGAGAGCCTGCCGCAGGCGGGTGAGCTCATCACCTACGGGCGCAACACCGACGCAATGGTTCGCGCGGAGTCTGTGCTCTTTCATCCGCGCGGCAGCGAGTGGTTGCTCGTGGCCGACAATCAGCGTCATGCGCTGCAGCTCCCGCTGGTCGGCGACTTCAACGTAAGCAACGCGCTCGGCGCCGCCGGCGCGGCATGGCATCTCGGGATGACGCTCTCCGCGATCGCCGCGCGGCTGCGTACGGTGCCGCAGGTGGCGGGGCGCCTCGAGGTGATTCACGAGCGCCCAACGGTGCTCCGCGACTACGCGCACACGCCCGATGCGCTCGAGCGCTCGCTGGCGGCGGTGCGTCCGTTCGCGCGCAAGAAGCTCATCGTCATCTTCGGCGCGGG